>JAVKGX010000005.1 GCA_031432545.1 Armatimonadota bacterium | reverse complement strand
CGGAACGTCGTGCGCACCTGCGCCCGGGTCCGCGTGGCAGAGCAAGTCTGCATCGTCGCGGACACCAAGACGCTACCCATCGCGCAAGCGATCCTGGAGGCCGCCAGGGAAGCCGGCGCCGAACCCGTGCTCGTATGCATGACCCCGCGTCGGGCGCACGGCAACGAGCCCCCGCCGATCGTGGCGGGTGCGATGCGCGCCGCCAACGTGATCATTCAGCCCGTCACGTACGCGATCACCCACACCGATGCGACCCAGCAAGCCCTGCGCCAGGGTGCCCGGGTGCTGGTCCTGCGCGGCATCACCGAGGAGATCATGACCGGGCCTGCGATGCTGGCCGACTACGATCGGATCGAAGCGGTCACCACCACCGTGGCGCGCCGACTGAGCGAGGCACGCACGATCCGGGTTCGCACGCCCGCCGGAACGGACTTGACCCTGTCGGTGGCCGGGCGCACCGCGGTGGCGCTCACCGGACGCGTGAACGGTCCGGGAACCTTCGCCGCCATGCCCGATGGGGAGGCGGCGATCGCGCCGGTGGAAGGCAGCGCGGAGGGTGTGGTGGTCGTCGAGCACACGATGGACGGGATCGGGCGGCTGGACGAGCCCATCCGTCTGGCCGTCCGCGCCGGACGCGTCGTCCGCATCGACGGAGGCACCGGCGCCGCGCAACTGAAGCAACTCATCGCCGCCGCGGATGAGGGCGCCACCAACGTAGCGGAGTTCGCTATCGGCACCAACGACCGGGCGCGTCTGATCGGATCCATGACCGAGGACAAGAAGAGCCGGGGCTCGGTCCACGTCGCGATCGGCGACAATCACGTCATCGGGGGAACGGTGACAAGTGAACTCCACCTCGACGGCCTGCTGCTGCGCCCGACGGTGGAGGTGGACGGCGAAGTCCTCGTACGCGATGGCATGTTGCTGGTCGGGGAGTGAGCGGATGCGGTGGGTCGACCTGACGATCCCCTGGGGCCCAGAAGTCCAACCCGTCCCCGGCCACCCGCACATCTACTACGTGCCCATCCACCACCACGAACTGCACGGTCTGTCCACCGGCTTTGCCACGTTCAGCATCCACACCGGCACCCACGTCGATGCCCCCTACCACTTCGTGCCCGACGGACTGACCATCGACCGCGTGCCCCTGGAGTGGCTGAACGGTCCGGCCGTGATGCTGGACTTACGCTCTGGGGCGCGGCCGGGAGAACCACTGATGGTCGATCACCTCGTCGGCGCCATCCAAGGTCCCTCGGAGCTACAGGATCGACGCGTGGTCCTGTGGACCGGGTGGGCCCAGGCGCACTGGAACGATCCGTCGCTGTACAAGGACAACCCGTACCTGTCGGAAGAGGCGGCGCGCTGGCTGGTCGAACGGGGCGCGCGGGCGCTGGCCGTGGACTTCCCCGTCGACGGCGGGCCTGCCAAGCCGGCGGGACAACCCAAGTATCCGGTCCACCGGATCACTTTGGGAGCGAACGTCTGCCTCATCGAGAACCTGATCAACCTGGATCGGATCGGGCGGCAGCATTTCACGCTGATCGCGATGCCCGTCCCGGTCAGAGGAGGAAACGGCGGACCGGCGCGGGTCGCAGCCCTAGTCGACCCATGAGGGTACGCGGAATCCACCACATCGGCGTGGTCGTGCGCGACGCGCAGGCGGTCGCCCGGACGTTGCGCGACGCCCTGGGACTGGAGGTCCAACACTGGGAAGACTACGGGCCGGGGGTCCTGCGGATCGGGTTCGTGCCCGTGGCGGGAACGCTCGTGGAACTCATCCAGCCCCTGGCCGACGACTTCAACCGGCGTTGGCTGGACGAGCACGGCGAGGGGATACAACACGTCGCGCTTCAGGTCGATGACATTGAAGACGCGATGCGCTGGCTGCGTGCGCGAGGGGTGGAACTCCGCGAGGCGAACCCGCGCCCGGGGGCCGGCAACACGCTCATCGCGTTCCTCGCCCAACCCCTCGTCGAAGGCCTTTTGGTCGAACTCACGCAGCCCCTGCAGGACGGGCCATGAAGGTACGGGTGGCCGTGATCCAGATGGCGGGATGCTGGGACGACCCCACATCCACGCGGGAGCGCATCGCCGATCTGCTCGGCTGCGCGGCGGACGCCGGAGCGGCGCTCGCCGTGCTCCCGGAGTTGTCCACGGTGTCGTACGACTTTTGCTCTCGCGCTGACGTGGAATCCGCAGCCGAGCCGTTGGACGGCCCGACGGTGCAGCAGTGGACGGCGATTGCGGCGCAGACGGGGATGCACCTGGTCGCAGGGCTCCCGGAGCGTTTGGGGACGCGTCTGTACAACACGGCCGTGCTCGTAGGACCGGCGGGCCTGGTCGGCGCCTATCGCAAAGCCCACCTGTACCACCACGAGCGAGAGGTGTTCGACCCAGGGGACGCGGCACCCGGTGTCTGGCAGACACCCTTGGGCCGGATCGGAATGCTGATCTGCTACGACCTCAGGTTCGCGGAAGTGGTCCGCCTGCTGATGCTCAGGGGCGCGCACATCGTCTGTGTGCCGACGACCTGGACAGACCGTGGCAAGTCCCGGCCGTGGGACGACCGCGGGTGGTGCGGTGCGGACTACCTGGCTGCCGGCCACGCATACGGCAGCCGGCTGTGGATCGCCTGCGCCAACCGCGCAGGCCAAGACGGAGGGGTGCGCGCGCTCGGCTGCAGCGGTGTGTTCGCGCCCAGTGGGTTCGCCGTCGCCGGACCCGGTCCGCACGCGGAGGAAGCGCTGTTGGTCGCGGACTGCGATCTGCATGCGGCCGAAGGATCGCGCCGCACCCCCGAGATGGATCTCGTCGCCGACCGTCGACCCGAACTCTATGGGGAGTTGGCACGGGCGACGTCCGTCGTGTACGAGTCGCGATAGTCTTCTGCGGGGCGGGAAGGAGGGCAAGGATGGAACTGGGACTCCGAGACAAGGTGGTGTTCATTACCGGCGGGTCCAAGGGCATCGGGCGAGCCTGCGCACTCGAGTTCGCCCGCGAAGGCGCTCGCGTGGCGATCTGCGCGCGGGGCGAGCCCGCTTTGCGCGCGGCCGCGGATGCGATCCGCACCGAGACCGGCAGTCCAGTCTTCTGGATTGCGGGGGACATGACGAAGTGGGAGGACGCGCAGCGGTGCGTCGACGCGGCTGCGGCGCACTTCGGCGGCCTCGACGTCCTCGTCAACTGCGCCGGCGCCTCCCCCGGCGGGCTGCTGTTGGACCTCACCGAGGACGACTGGCAACTCAGCCTCCAGCTGAAGTTCATGGGGTACGTCCGCTGCACCAAGGCCGCCGTCCCCCACCTGCTGCGGCGGGGCGGCGGGAGGATCGTCAACGTGGTCGGCAACGATGGGATCAAACCGGCGTACTGGGAGCTGACCGCCAGCGCCGCCAACGCCGCCGACCTCGCGATGACCTCCGCGCTGGCCGAGCAGTACGGCCCTCACGGGATCCTCGTCAACGCCGTCAACCCCGGCCCGGTGGCCACGGAGCGGTGGGATGGTCTGGTCGCCGCCTACGCGCGGGACAAGGGGATGTCGATCGAACAGGCCAGCCGGCGGGCCATCGAGAGCATCCCGCTGGGGCGCATCTGCACACCCGAGGAGGTGGCCGCGGTGGTCGTGTTCGTGGCTTCGGAGCGCGCCAGCTTCATGAACGGCGCGTGGATCACGCTCGACGGCGGTCAGCGAAAGGCGATCATGGACGTCTGAAAGGCGGAGAGTACACACGAGGAGGGAGAACCATGAACAAGGCGTGGGCAGTGCGGATCGTGGCGGCGATCACCCTCAGCCTCCTGACGGTGGGAGCGATGGCGGCGCCGGCGCCCAGCATCCGACTCGGCGGCACGCTCGCGGTGACCGGTCCGTTTGCGGCCGAGTGGGGTCCCGTTTACCAGCAGTTCATGCGGGAGTGGGTCCGCGCGATCAACGAGGACGGCGGGATCATGGTCCGCGAACTCGGCCGGCGGCTGCCCGTCGAGATGGTCCTGTACGACGACGAGAGCTCGGCGGACAAGGCGGTGGAGCTGTACGAACGGTTGGCGGCGGTCGACAACGTGCTGATGTTCTTCGGCCCGGCGACCAGCCCGATCACCCTGCGGGCGTCCACCGTCGCCGAGCGCCTGCGCATCCCGATGGTCGCGATGGAGGCCAACGACCGCGCGATCTTCGCCCGCAACTTCCGATACCTGTTCGGGACCCTGGCACCCGGGCTGTGGTGGACGCGCAGCTATTTCGAGCTTGTAGGCCAAAGCGTTTCCGCGGGCACACCCGTACGCACGGTGGCGTTCGTGTACGAAGACAGCGCACATACGCGCGACGTGACCGCCGGTGCCGTCGCGTACGCGCGCGAGGCCGGACTGCGCATCGTCGACCAGCAGATCGTCCCGTTCGGTCACTCGGACTTCTCGGCGGTCCTGGCACGGTGGCGCGCCCTCAATCCCGACGTGATGTTCCTGGGCCTCTGGACCGCCCCGTCGATCGCGTTTTTGCGCCAGGCGCGCGAACTGGGATTGCGGCCCAAGGAGACGTACGTGCGGGCGCTGGCCTTCCCGTTCGTCCAGGCGGTGGGCGGAACCGCCGAGGACGTGGTCGGGGCCACCTACACCGCACGCCGTGCCCTGGACGAGCGCTCGCGGCGCATCTTCCAGCGCATGGGACGCGACCCCTACGACCTGCCCTGGGTGGCCAACCGCATCGTGGCCCTGGACGTCATCCGGGCGGCGATCGAGCGAACCGGCCGCCTGGACCGTGAGGCCATCGCGCAGACGATGCGCGATCCGCAGTTCGAAGTCCGCACGGTCATCGGCGCGTTCCGCTTCAGCTGGAACCTGACGGTCGCCGGCCAGGTGCTGAACGGGCACGGCAACCAGACGGCGTACGTCGCGCAGATCCAGGACGGGAAGGTGAACGTGGTCTGGCCGCGCGAGCTCGCCGACACCGCGTACCGGCGCCCTCGGTAGGTACGTCGGAGGGTGCGGTGCTGCTGGAGGTCCGAGACATCCGCAAGCGATTCGGGGGCGTCATCGCTCTCGACGGAGTGAGCTTCACGGTCACCGAGCGCGAGAGGTTGGGCCTGATCGGCCCCAACGGAGCCGGCAAGACGACACTGTTCCACGTCGTCTCCGGTTTCCTGCGTCCGGATGGCGGTCGCGTCGTGTTCGCGGGGCGGGACGTGACGGGGATCCCCGCCCATCGCGTCTGTCGGCTCGGCCTGGTGCGCACGTTCCAGATCGTGCAACCCTTCGCGCAGATGACTGTCCTCGACAACGTGACGGTGAGCTACCTGTACGGGCGGTACGGGCGCGGGGCGACCGTCGGGCAGGCTCGAGCCCAGGCGCGCCGCATCCTGCACTGGCTGCACCTGGACGATCTCGCTGACCAACCAGCCGACTCCCTCAACCTCCCGGAGCGCAAGCGGCTGGAGATGGCACGGGCCCTGGGCACCGGGCCACGCCTGCTCTGCCTGGACGAGGTCATGGCGGGCCTCGTGCAGGAGGACCTCGAGCATATGGCGCAGACGGTACGGCGCCTCAACGAAGAGCTGGGCCTCACGATCGTCATGGTCGAGCACAACGTACGCCTCACCGCCCGGCTGTGCGATCGAGTGGTCGTCCTCGATCAGGGGCGCCTGATCGCCGACGGCCCTCCGGAGGCGGTGATGGCCGATCCCCAGGTTGTCCGGGCGTACTTGGGCGAGCGCCGCGCCGAGGTGCTGGGTGCTTGAAGTCGTCGGCCTCCACGTGAAGTACGGCGACTTCCACGCCGTCTGGGATGCGACGTTCCGCGTGGCGGAGGGGGAGACGGTGGCCCTGCTGGGTCCCAACGGCGCAGGCAAGACCAGCACGCTGCGCGCGGTCCAGGGGCTGCTCCCCCTCGCGGCGGGGGACGTCCGCTATGCGGGCCGGTCGCTGGCCAGCACATCCCCCGCTGCCCGCGTGCGGGTCGGCATGGCTTTGGTTCCCGAGGGTCGCGAGCTGTTCCCGCTGATGCGGGTTGCGGAGAACCTGGAGCTGGGCTTCGTGCCCGGGCGCGGGCGCACCTTTGCCGACCTCGAAGCGGAAGTGTACGAACTCTTCCCGGTGCTGCGCGATCGTAGGCGCCAGCTGGCCGGCACGCTGTCGGGCGGGGAGCAGCAGATGCTGGCCATCGCCCGCGCACTCATGGCGAGCCCGTCGTTGCTGATGCTGGACGAGCCGTCCCTGGGACTGGCACCGCGCGTCGTCGACGCCCTGTACGAGAAACTCCGGCTTCTCAAGCGGCGCGGCCTGACGTTGCTGGTTGTCGAGCAGCACGTGCACGAGGTGTTGGCGGTCGCGCACCGCGGCTACGTGATGGAGGCAGGTCGTGTGGTGATGGAGGGCTCGGCGTCCGATCTGCTGGACAGTCCCCATCTGCGCACCACCTACTTGGCGGTGTGAGGTCGAGATGAGCTGGCCCCTTTTCTTCGAACTGCTGCTGGGTGGCGTGGTGTTGGGAGGTTTGTACGCGCTGATGGCCTTCGCCTTCTCTTTGATCCTCGCGACGACGCACGTGTTGAACGTGTCGCACGGCGTCGTGATGGTCTTAGGGGCTGCCTTGGGTACGCTGCTCGTCCGCCATGTCGGGATGCCCTTCGCCCTGGGACTGGCGGTGGTCGTTGTGGTGTTCCTGGTCGTGGGCGGTCTCTTCGAGGCCGCGCTGGTTCGGCCGCTGACGGCGCGCTCTACCACCGAGATCCTGGTGGGTTCGATCATGGCCACTTTTGGCTTGGCCCTCGCGTTGGAGTCGCTGCTGGGCGTGTACTGGGCCCGTGCGGTCGAGCCGCAGCCGATCTTCGCGCTCCAGCTCGGCGTCACGTCGCTGCGGCTCGGCGACGTCACGGTATCCGGCCCGCGGGCCAGCGTGCTCGCGTTCTCCGCAGCGGCGGTCGTGTTGTTTCACCTGTTCCTCACCCGTACCCGCATCGGCAAAGAGGCACGGGCGGTCGCCCAGAACCGAACGGGCGCCCTCGTCATCGGACTCGACCCGCGACGCGTTTCGCGCACGATCCTGACGCTGGGGATCGCCGCGACCGCCCTCGCAGGGACGTTCTACGTCGTCGCCGTACCGCTGGGCCCCTACGACGGACTCCGCTTGACCATGATCGCCTTCACGGTCTCCGCTGCGGGCGGGGTGGGCAACCTGCCCGGCGCCCTGTGGGCGGGGCTCGCCCTCGGCGTGGCCGAGGTGTTCACGGGTTTCTGGATCGGACCGGTCTGGTCGCCGTTGACCTACCTGCTGGTCCTGTTCGCCGTCCTCCTCCTGCGCCCCTCAGGTCTGCTGGGAGGTCTGCTGCGATGAACGCCTTCAGATGGTGGGGTCTGGCGATGGGGTTGGGTGCCCTGCTGGTGGCGCCGCTCGTGCTGACACGCGACCTGGTGACCGCGCTGCTGTTCACGTTCCTGCTGATCACGCTTGCGTGCAACTACGACTTGCTGGGCGGGTTCCTCGGTCTGTACAACCTAGGTCAGGCCACCTTCTTTGGCATCGGCGCCTACACGACCTTCCTGTTGCTGCTGCGCGTGCCGACCCTCGGCGAAGCTGGCCCCGCGGGCGTAGCAGCCGCGGTGCTGTCCGGAGGCCTCGTGGCCGCCGGCTTTGCGGCCATCGTCGCCTACCCGTTGCTGCGGCTACGCGACGCCTACTTCGCAGTGGCCACGTTCGCCCTGTTGCTGCTGCTGCGTCTGCTCGTGGACAACCTTCCGGATCTGACGGGCGGCTCGCACGGTTTGTACGTTCCGGCCCAGCACTACCTGTCGCTGAGGGCTGCTTACCTGCTGACGCTTGCCCTCGCGGTCGGTTCGCTGGCCCTGAACCACCTGCTGGCCGGCAGCCGGTTGGGGCTGGCGATGACGGCGATTCGGGAAAGCGAACTCGCATCGGAAGCCAGCGGCATCGATCGTTTCCGCACCAAGCAGACCGCGCTGGCGCTGGGAGCCATGCCGACCGCGATGGCCGGCGGTGTCTTCGGCCTGCACTCCGGCTACATCGACGTCTCCGTTGTCCTGGGTGCCGACCGCAGCCTGTTCCCGGTCATCGCGGCGATGATCGGGGGCAGCGGTCTGGTCTGGGGTCCCGTGGTCGGCGCGGTCACGCTGCGCGGAATCGACGTGGTGTTGAAGAACTACGTGCAACTCCCCATCCCGGCCATCGCCGTCTACGGCGTGATCCTCTTGGTGATCTCGCTGGTGATGCCTAGGGGCGTGCTGGTGGCGTTGGGGGCGCGGCCGCGGGGGCGCGTGGCGGCCCGTTCCGCCCCCGCCGATGCCGCGCCGGCAGGAGCAGGGACGCAACGGTGAAACCGCCTGTCTTCGACTACTACGATCCGCGCACCCTCGACCAGGCCCTCGACCTGCTCGCCGAGCACGGTACGGACGCGAAGGTCCTGGCAGGTGGCCAGAGCCTGATGCCGCTACTGAACATGCGCCTGGCCAGGCCCGGGGTCGTGGTGGACCTCAACCGGATCGCCGCGCTCGCTTACGTCGAAGTCGCCGACGACACGCTGGTGGTGGGCGCGATGACTCGCCAGGCTGACGCGGAGGCATCTGCGGAGGTCGGTCGCCACCTGCCCCTGCTGATCGAGACTCTGCGGCACGTCGGCCACCCGCCGATCCGCAACCGCGGCACCGTCGGCGGTTCCATCGCGCACGCCGACCCCGCCGCCGAACTGCCCGCGCTGCTGCTGTGTCTGGACGGCGAGGTGGTCGCGGCGCGGCGGGGGGCTCGCAGGACCATCCGGGCGAGGGACCTGTTCCGGACGTACCTGACGACCGCGCTGGATCCCGAGGAGATCCTGGTGGAGGTGCGGTTTCCCCTCCCGCCGGCCGGAACGGGCGGCGCCTTCGAGGAGCTGGCCCGCCGCCACGGCGACTACGCGCTCGTCGGCGTCGCAGCCACCGTGCGCATCGACGATGGCCGCATCGTCGCAGCGCGACTGGCGTTCGCCGGATGCGGGCCGGTGCCGGTCACGCCGACCGGGATCGAAGGGCTGCTGGTGGGCGCCAGACCCACCGAGGAGCTATGGGAGGAGGCCGCCCGCGCGGCCGCCGAGGCGCTTCAGCCGGACGACGACGTCCACGCGAGCGGAGCCTACCGCAGGCGCGCGGCCGCCGTCCTCGCCGCACGTGCGCTCCGGCGGGCCGCTCAACGAGCAGGAGGCGATCTGTGAGCACACGCCGCCGGCGGTTGCAGCTCAACGTCAACGGCGCCGTCCACACCGTGGAGGTCCAGACGCGCAAGACACTCGCCGACACCCTGCGCGACGACCTTGGACTGACCGGAACGCACCTGGGGTGTGAACACGGCGTGTGCGGCGCCTGCACGGTGCTGGTGGACGGTCGGCCCGTTCGCAGTTGCCTGCTGCTGGCGGTGCAGGTAGAGGGCGCCCGCGTGGAGACCGTCGAGAGCCTGGGCGGACCTACGTCCCTGCACCTTCTTCAGGAGGCCTTCTCCGCCCATCACGCCCTGCAGTGTGGGTTCTGCACGCCGGGCATCCTGATGAGCGCGGTGGCATTCTTGCGTGACCACCCGGAGCCGACACCACAGCAGGTGCGGGAGATGCTGGCAGGTCACTTGTGCCGCTGCACCGGATACCTCTCGATCGTCGATGCGATCCTGGCAGCCGCCCGGGCACTGTCTACGGCTCGCCAACAGCCATGACGGCGGGAATCACACGGCACGAGGACCCGCGGCTGCTGTCCGGAAGGGCCAGGTATCTGGACGACATACGGCTGCCCGGGGCGCTCCATGCGGCGTTCGTGCGAAGCCCCCATGCCCATGCGCGGATTTTGCGCGTGCGACGGGCCGCGGAGTGGGTGTGGACCTACGAGGATCTCGAGGGTGTGCACCCGATCGCCCCACGCCTGGATGCGGACGGATTCACACCCACCGCCCAGTGGCCGCTGGCAGCCGACCGCGTCCGATACGTGGGTGAGCCGGTGGCCGTGGTCGTCGCGGCAGATCGATACGAAGCCGAAGACCTGGCCGAACGCGTGGAAGTCGACTACGATCCTCTGCCGACCGTCGCCGACGCGGAGACGGCCCTCCGCCCAGATGCCCCGCGGCTGCACGACGCCGCCAGCAACATCCTGTACCACAGGTCGCACCACGGCGGGGACCCGGAAGCGGTGTTTCGGCACGCACCCGTCACGGTCTGCATCGACGTTCGGTCTGCACGGTGCGCTGCCTCACCGATGGAAGGCCGCGGGATTCTGGCTGCCTACGAAGGGCAGATGCTCCACGTCTGGATTGGGACCCAGGTACCGGCGCTCATCCGTTCCGCCCTCGCCGCCTGCCTTGGGCTGCCGGAACATCGGATCCGTCTTTTGGTGCCCGACACCGGGGGTGGCTTCGGTCAGAAGATGCACCTGTATCCGGAGGACGTCGTCGTCTGCTGGCTGGCGGCGCGCCTCGGTCGGCCGGTGAAGTGGGTCGAGGACCGGCGCGAGAACCTGACGGCCGCCACCCAGGCACGCGAGGAACGAGTGGAGGTGGAAGTGGCGGCGACGACCGAGGGGCGCGTGCTGGGGCTGCGTGGCCGCGTCGTCGGTGACGTCGGCGCCTACCACGTATTCCCCACCACCGCCGCCCTGGAGCCGCTCGGTGCGGCGCAGATCCTGCCGGGGCCCTACGCGGTCGACCACTACGCGTACGAGGTGCTCGCCGTCTGCACGAACAAGCCGCCGACCGGCGCCTACCGCGGAGTCGGGATGACCGTGGGCGCGTTCGCCATGGAGCGGGCCATGGACTGCCTGGCCCGCGAGGTCGGCCTCGATGCGGTGGAGGTGCGCAGGAGGAACCTCATCTCCCCTGACGCGTTCCCCTATCAGAGCGCCAGCGGCCTGACGTACGACGGTGGCTCCTTCCACCAGGCGCTGCAGCGCCTGTGCGAGGCGACCGATTACGAGCGCCTGCGTGCCGACCAGCAGCGCGAACGGACCCGCAGCGGGAGACTTTTGGGGATCGGGGTGGCCTGCTACACGGAGTACACGGGGATGGGCTCCGCGACGTTCGCACGGCGCGGCATGACGGACATTCCGGGCCATGAAGCCGCTGCCGTACGCGTCGACCCGTCGGGCTCCGTGCGGGTGTCGCTGAGCTTCACCTCCCAAGGACAGGGCCACGAGACCACGATGGCGCAGATCGTCGCGGAGGTGCTCCAGGTACCGGCCGACCGCATTCAGGTGGAGCCATTCGACAGCCGGGCGAGCCCCCATGGGTCCGGCACCTTCGGCAGCCGCACCTCGGTGGCCGGCGCGGGCGCTGTGTACGGTGCTGCCCTCCGTGTGCGCGAGCGGGCGCTGGCGATCGCCTCCTCCTTGCTCGAAGCCGCCGTGAGCGACCTGGAGTGGGAAGGAGGGCGGATCCGCGTCCGCGGCAGCCTCTCCCGATCCGTGACGTTCGACGAGGTCGCACGGGCAGCCTACAAGATCCCCCTGGGAAAGGCGGGGACGTTGCAGCCGGGGCTGGAAGCGGTCGAGTACTTCGACCCGCCGCCCGCCACGTTCTCCAACGCCGCGCACCTCGCCGTAGTCGAGGTCGACCCGCACACGGGCGCGCTGCGCCCCCTGCGGTACGTGGTCGTCGAGGACTGCGGTCGGGTCCTCAACGCCCGGATCGTCCGCGGCCAGATCCACGGCGCCATCGCGCAGGGTCTGGGGGAAGCCGTCCTCGAGCACGCCGTCTACGGCCCGGACGGCCAGCCCCTGGCCAGCACGTTCATGGACTACCTGCTGCCCCTAGCCACGGACATGCCTGACGGAATCGAGATCCTGCATCTGGAAAATCCCTCCGACCGCCCCGGAGGGATGAAGGGCATGGCCGAAGGCGGCGCGATCGGTGCACCGGCGGCGATCGCCAACGCCGTGTCCGACGCGGTCGGCGCGCAGGTCCAGCGGATCCCCCTGACGCCCGAGTACGTTCTGGCCCTGCTCGACCACAGCGGGCGACGGCAGACGTGATCGGCCAAGCGTTGCGCCGCAAGGAGGATGTCCGGCTGCTCACCGGGCGCGGGCGCTACGTGGGGGACGTCCAGCCGCCCGGTACGCTGCACATGGCGATCGTCCGCAGCAGCCACGCACACGCCAGGTTGGTTCGCGTGGACCTCACGCACGCCCGCGCCCTGCCGGACATCGCGCTGGCGAGGGCGGCGGCCGACTTCGATCCACCCCTGCCCCGGCTGCCGGCGGTGGTGGGGCATCCTTCGATGCGGCATGCGCTGCCCCACGTCCTCGCGTCCGACGTGGTCCGCTACGTGGGAGAGCCGATCGCGGTGGTCGTGGCACAGGACCGCTACGAGGCCGAGGACGCAGCCGACCTGGTGGCGGTGGACTACGATCCGCTTCCCCCCGTCGTGGACGTCGAAGCCGCCCTCCGCCCAGACGCGGCGCAGTTGCACCCAGACGAGGCCCCGGGGAATCTTATGGCACGGGTCCCCATCCGCGTGGGGGATGCGGACGCGGCCTTTATGGCGGCGGCTTCGGTGGTGCGTGCGCAGCTGCGAATCGGCCGTTGCAGCCCACAGGCGATGGAGACACGCGCGGTCGTGGCAGAACCCGATCTGCGCGGTCCGCGCCCGGCGCTCACAGTCTGGCTCACCACGCAGTCGCCGCACACAGCCCGCCGCATCCTGGCCGTCCTGCTCGGTCTGGACGAAGCGCAGGTGCGTGTCATCGCCCCGGACGTCGGCGGAGGATTCGGCGCGAAGAACCGCTTCTACCCCGAGTACCTGCTGGCGGCGCGGCTGGCGCTGGAACTGGGGCGTCCGGTGAAGTGGGTCGGCGACCGAAGCGAGGACTTCCTGGCAACCTACCAGGAGCGCGACCAACTCCAGGAGCTCGAACTGGCGCTCGACGGCCAAGGCCGCATCCTCGGGCTGCGCGGCCGCATCCTCAACGACAACGGCGCGTACGACTCCAGCTTCGGGATTGTGCCTCCCCTGACCACGGCGATGACGCTTCCGGGGCCATACCGGCTGCCGGCCCTGTCGGTGGATGTGGTCTGCGTGTACACGAACAAGCCGCCCCTAGCGCCCTATCGGGGCGCCGGCCGGCCGCAGGGCGTGTTTGCAATCGAGAGGCTGCTGGACCTGGCTGCAGCCCAGGTCGGCATCGACCCTGTGGAACTGCGCCGACGAAACCTGCTCCGCCCCGAAGACCTCCCCTACGACACCGGCGTGCCGCGGCGCGACGGTTTGGGCAGCGTCGTCTACGACAGCGGCGACTACCCGGCGATGCTGGAGCGCGCCCTAGCCGAACTCGACTACCCTGCGTGGCGCGAGCGGCAACGCAGAGCGCGGCGCGAAGGTCGGTTCTTGGGCATCGGCGTGGTGCCCTACGTGGAGATGTCGGGCCTCGGTCCGTACGAGACCGCCACGGTAAGGGTGGACGCCTCAGGGCGCGTCCAGGTCTTCGCGGGCTGCGCGTCGCAGGGCCAGGGCCACGAGACGATGGTGGCGCAGATCGTCGCCCATCGCCTCGGTGTCCGTTACGAGGACGTCGAGGTCACGGTCGGCGACACAGCCGGAGTCCCGACCGGGATCGGCACGTTCGCCAGCCGGTCCGCCGTCGCCGCCGGCAACGCGGCCAGTGGCGCAGCCACACGGGTGCGGGACAAGATCCTCAACCTGGCGTCGCGGCTGCTGGAGGTTTCGCCGACGGACCTCGAGGTATCGGAAGGCGTCGTGCGGGTCCGCGGCGCGCCGTCTCGGTCGTTGTCGTTCCGCCAGTTGGCGCAACTGGCCTCCGGGCCGAACCTCGATGCCACGCGCCTGCCGCGCCAGCTGCGCTTCTCCGAGGAACTACCGCCTGGGTTGGAGGCCACCTACCACTTCGACAGCACAGCGCTCAACTACGCCTACGGGGTACACGCGGCTATCGTGGAGGTGCTGCCGGATCTGGGGGAGGTGCGCGTCCTGCGTTACGTGATCGGCCACGACTGCGGTGTGGAGATCAATCCCCAGCTCGTCAGGGGCCAGATCGTCGGCGGGTTCGCGCAGGGGCTGGGCAACGCCCTGTACGAGTTCTTGCGGTGGGACGACGAGGGGCAACCGCTGGTCCGCACCTACATGGACTACCTGATCCCCACCGCCATGGAGATGCCGGACCTGGTCCTCTTTCACACGCAGGTGCCCTCGCCCAGCAACCCGGAGGGCGTGAAGGGGGTGGGCGAGGGCGGGACGATACCGGTGCCGGCGGTCATCAACGCAGCGGTGGAGGACGCCCTCCGTCCGTTCGGAGTTCGCCTGCTCGAAAGCCCCCTGAGCCCCGAGGCGATCGTCCGGGCCATCTCCGAAGGTTCCGCTTCCGATGCACCGACCCCGCCGCCGCAGCACCCCGCCTCGGATGTCGCATGCAGGTGATGGTCGGGGCGGCCGGACTTGAACCGGCGAATCCACCCCAGCAAGTGGCCCGCAACTCCCCTCCGCCCCCATACACCCACCCGCCACTTGCCGGGGACCCCGCCCAAGGTCGCCGGTTCCGATGCACCGACCCCGCCGCTGCAGCACCCCGCCTCGGATGTCGCATGCAGGTGATGGTCGGGGCGGCCGGACTTGAACCGGCGACCTTCTGCTCCCAAAGCAGACGCGCTGCCGGGCTGCGCCACGCCCCGAAACCGGTAACACTGTACCAGGGGTCTGGGGATGGGGACCAGGGGCCGGCTCCGGGGGCACGACGTCCGCGGCGGGAGGGCCCCGGGCGGAACTCGAATCCATCCACCACGTGGAGGCGCACATGAAGAGCCCGTTCGAGCAGCTGGCCGACCGGACCCTGTCCGCCCACTTCGCCTTCTATCCGATGTGGGCATCGCGCATCGGCCTGCACGACTACGACGGCCAGGCAGGTACGTTCGGCCCCGACGCCATCGACCGTCGGATCCGCGAGCTGTCGACGTTCCGCCGCCAACTCGAAGCTGTCGACCCGTCCCCGCTGCCGCCACAGCACGCCATGGATCGGGAACTCTTGATGATCGGCATCGAGCGCGAGCAGTTCGAACTCGAAGGGTTGCGCGAGTTCGCGCGCAACCCCATCGTCTACACGCACCTACTCGACGTCAGCCACTACATCAAGCGCGACTACGCTCCGCTTGACGAGCGCCTCAACAGGCTGGCCGAGCACCTCAACCAGTTCCCCCGCGTCGTCGCCGACGCCCGACGCAACCTCGAACGCTGCCCGCGCCCTCACGCGCAGACCGCCGTCGAGATGTTCGAGGGCCTGGTTGAGTTCCTGGAAACCGACCTGCCCCAGGCCGCAAACCCTGCGTCGGACCGTATGCGCACGCGGCTCAGCGAAGCCTGCGGCCGCGCCGCCACGGCCGTTGGGACCCTCCTCCGGCACCTACACGACGTCGTCCTGCCCCAGACGACGGACGAATTCGCGATCGGGCCGCAGCGGTTCCAGCAGATGCTGTGGACCGGCGAACGCGTGGCGATGGACGTGGACGAGCTGGCGCGGGTGGGGGAAGCCGAACTCGACAGGCTGAAGGCTCGGTGTGCGGAAGTGGCCAGGGCGATCGATGGGCAGCGCTCACCGGCGGAGATCGTGCGCGCGATGGCCGAAGAGCACCCTGACGAAGCGGAGCTGATCCCTGCCACCCGGCGCATCCTGGACGAACTCCGCGCCTTCCTTGTGGAACGCGACCTGGTGGGCCTGCCCGAGCAGTCCGACTGCCGCGTCGAGCCGACACCGCCGTTTTTGCGGTGGGCGTTCGCGATGATGGACACCTCGGGACCGTTCGAGGAGCGGGCGACGGAGTCGTATTACTATGTCACCCTGCCGGATCCGAAGTGGGCGCCCGAGCAGAAGGAACAATGGCTGCGCCGCTTCGACTACTACACCCTCACGAACACGAGCGTCCACGAAGCCTACCCCGGACACTACATCCACTTCCTCCACCTCAAGCGTGTCCCGTCCCGCGTCGCGAAGGTGTACACGTCGTATGCGTTCGTCGAGGGGTGGGCGCACTACTGCGAGGAGATGATGCTCGAGGCCGGATACGGTGAGGGGAACCCCAAGTTCCAACTGGCCCAGGTCCTCGACGCGCTGACCCGCGCGGTGCGGTACGTCGTCGCCGTGGGGATGCACGCCCGCGGGATGACCGTCCAGCAGGCCGCGCGCCGGTTCGTCGAAGACGCCTACTTGGAGCCGCTTCCGGCGTCGAAGGAGGCCGAGCGCGGTACCTTCGATCCCGGGTATCTGAACTACACGCTGGGAAAGCTCATGGTGCGCAGACTCCGCGCGGACTGCGAGAGGGAGTGGGCAGGAGCATTCCGGCTGCGGGAGTTCCACGACCGGTTGATCGGTCTGGGAGCCCCACCGCTGCCGCTGGCGCGCCGGGCGTTGCTGCAGGATCCCGGCGGTCCGCTTCTTTAAGGCACCCTACGAGTCGCCTTCCTTCTGCGCCCTGCGGGCCGCCGCCCGCGCCCTGGCTTCCTCGATGATCCGCTGGCGCTCGGCCGCCCTGGGGTCGGCGGCGGATGCGGCCTTGCCTTCCTGTTCGGCAGCCCCGACCCGTGCGGCCTCCGACTCCGGGCCCTGTGCCGTGCCGGCATCCGGAGTGGCCCGTGTCTGTGCTTTGGCCGCGCTGCGCGCGGCTTCCTTGGCGAGTTCCGTCGTGCGCCGCATCGCCGTCTCGTCGCCCAGCCACTCGAGCCGGAGGAACGCCTCGATGCGGCGGTCCGCTTCCGCGAGCTTGTCGGCGTCCCCCGAGCGGGCTTCCTGCGCGAGGGTCTTGTCCAGGCGGTAGCTGATCAGCCTCTTGCCGTCGGTGACGTGGATTAGCGGATGGCTCTTGGAGTCTTCGTAGACGAGGACACGCGCCTCGATGCCGAGGCGACGGGCGATCGGGACAACCCGATCGTACACCCACTGCAGATGGGGTGGAAGCTGCCGGTTGGCCCCCGGATCGAGTGTGGCCGCCACGCTGCGGTCGGCCAGCGGATCGGTGAACCTCGGCTTTGCCCTGCCGCGCTTGGTCTGCGCCTTGCGCAGTGCCTCAGCGATCTCCTCGCGGACGTCCATCCCGGCGACGATGAAGGAGAACAAGAAGATCAAAAATACCGCGAACGTGAGCGACCAGTAGTTCCAGAAGGGATTTCCGAAGAACGAGTTGGCCATGCCTGCCTCCGGTTCTCAAACCCCTTGCTTGGAATCTTATCAGGGCCAACGCCGGGCCGGAAACCGCGCTACGACCCGCGGGCCAGCTCCGCCAGGAAACCTCGGGCTGCGCGCAGCGCCTGCCCGCGATGGCTGATCCGGTCCTTCTCCTCCGGGGAGAGTTCGGCCACCGTGCGGTCCAGCTCCGGAACGTAGAAGATCGGGTCGTAGCCGAATCCGCCTTCTCCCCGCGGCGTCCGGGCGATCATCCCCTCGCAGACGCCCTCGAACGTCCGCACCGAACCGTCCGGAAAGGCGACGGCGACGACCGCACGGTAGCGCGCCGTCCGACTCTCCGGGGGTACCCCCTCCAGTCTCCGCAGGACCTCCCGGTTGCGGTCTTCGTCGGTGGCGTCGTCGCCCAGGAAGCGTGCCGAGTGCACTCCGGGCCGGCCTTCCAGGTAATCCACCTCGATGCCGGAGTCGTCGGCGAGGGCGATCTCACCCGTCCACCGCGCGACCGTGACGGCCTTGGAAACCGCGTTCTCCGCGTACATGGCCCCTTCCTCAGGAAGGACCGGGAGGTCCGGATAGTCGCGCAGCGTCCGCAGCTCGAACGGAAGGTCGTCGAGGATCCGCTGCAATTCTCGCAGCTTGCCGGGGTTCCGGGTCGCGATGACGAGCACGGCGCGTGTGTGGCTGCTCACGATGCCAGACCCCCCACGTGGGTCACGCTTCTCTGTGTGCAAGGCCCGTGCCTCAGCCGTCCCGCAGGCTCTCCTTCTGGATCTCGATCAAGCGACGGATTCCGGATTCCCCCAGATGCATCAGCGCGAGGAGTTCCTCACGCGCGAACGCCCTGCCCTCCCCCGTCCCCTGAATCTCCACGAACTCGCCGCGGTCGGTCATGACCAGGTTCATGTCGACCTCTGCCTTCGAGTCCTCGTCGTACGCCAGGTCGAGCATCGGCATCCCGCCCACGATCCCCACGCTCGTGGCGGCGACGAAGCTGCGGACGGGCCAGGAGGACAGCGCCTGGGTGCGGTGCAGCAGCCCGATCGCATCGACGAGCGCAACGAACGCCCCGGTCACCGCCGCCGTCCGGGTGCCGCCGTCGGCCTGCAGCACGTCGCAGTCGATCCAGATCGTGCGTTCTCCCAGATTCTTGAGGTCGACCGCAGCACGCAGGGATCGGCCGATCAGCCTCTGGATCTCATGGGTACGGCCTCCGATCTTGCCCCCGGCCTCGCGGGGGATGCGTTCCCGGGAAGAGCGCGGCAGCATCCCGTATTCCGCGGTGATCCATCCCTGCCCGCTGCCCCTCAGCCACTGCGGCACACGATCCTCGACCGTGGCCGCGCAGATGACGCGCGTATCCCCCAGCTCGATCAACACCGATCCCTCGGCGTGCTTCAGGTACCGGCGGGTGATCCGACAGGGGCGCAGTTCGTCCGCCGCGCGGCCGTCCGCCCGCACCGCACCGGTTTTGTGCTGCGCCATCTCAAACCTCGTACGTCCGTCTCTCCTCCGCGCAGGCGACGTCACCGAACGCCTTCTGTGCCTGGCGGGCAGACTCCTGTGGGTCGCTGGTGGGGAAGAAGTGCGTGAGCAGCAGACGACCGACGCCGGCCCGCGCCGCCATCTCACCCGCCATCGATCCCGTCAGGTGGCCAACCGAGGCAGCCAGGTGCTCGTAGGCATCCGTGAGCGTGGCCTCCGCCAGCAGCAGGTCGGCGCCCTCAGCCAGGCAAACGACGTCGTCCGACGGCCCGGTGTCGGCGGTGTACACGAGCGCACACCCTCCGCTCTCGATGCGCACCGCGTACGTCGGTACGGGATGGGACGCCCTCGCAAACCGCAGCCGAAACCCACAGAAGTCGACCGCTGTGCCGGGGCGGATCCGGAGGATGTCGAAGCACCGCATCGCATCGTCCCCGGCGTAGCCCGCCAGGTAGGCGGGGGCGTCCTGCCCGGCCATCACGGGAAGGTGCCCTCCCCAACTTCCGCTCGGATGGCTCCACTCCAGCGCAACGCGCAGCGAGGGGAAGTCGGCCACGTGGTCGGGGTGCATGTGGGACAGCACCAAACCGTCCAGCGCGTACACGTCCAAACGCTCCAGCAGGCGGGACAGCACGCCGTTGCCGAGGTCGAGCAGGATCCGCCTCCCGCCGTCTTCCACCAGGTAGCCGGAGCACGCTTCCCCGGCCCGTGCGTAGCCTCCCGATCGGCCCAAGACGGTGAGCCTCATCAAATCACGGCTGCGGCGGCGGCGCGGTGGTCAGGAAGCGCAGGATGCCCCGTCCGATCGCCTCGGCAGCGAGCTGGCGGAATGAGGGTGTGCGCAGCAGGGCCTCGTCCTGTAGGTTGGATAGGTACCCGATCTCCACCAGGGCAGCGGGGATCGGCGCGTCGCGCAGCACCTTGAAGTTCGCGCTGCGCACGCCGCGGTCGGGGATCCCCAGGCTACGCCCCATTTCTTCCTGGATCGCGGTCGCCAGCGGCAGACCGCTGGGCTTGAGGTAGTAGGTCTCCGAGCCGCGGATCACGCCCCGCGTGTTCGAGTTCGCGTGGACGCTGACGAAGACCGTGGCGCCCGCGCGCAACGCGATCGGCACACGGTCGGCCAGGTCCACGAAGATGTCGGCCTCGCGCGTCATCACGGTGCGGACGCCGGCCCGCGCAAGTACGGTCCGCACGCGCAAGGAGACGTCGAGGACGACGTCTTTCTCCACCAGTCCGGTCACCCCGATCGCGCCCGGGTCTTTGCCGCCGTGGCCGGGGTCGATCGCCACGACGTGGCGACCCCGGACGACCGACGCCGGCTCGTCTTCGACCGCGATCACCAGACGGGCGCCCCCTTCCTCCGCCGATATCTGGTACGAGGTCCGCTGGCGCCACTGGAGCACGATGCGGGCGATGTTGGGATCGGCCTGGAACTGCGCAGCGCGCACCACCTCGATCGGACCGCCGACCGGGATCTCCTGTTTGACGGGGACGAACACCGCCGGGAGATCCAGGATCAACCGGTCCGGCTCGGGCAGCTCGTGTACCCTGTACTGCAAGGGGCGGTCTCCGTGCACGACCACCCGGATGCGGCCGACCTCCCGCTGGACGACGACCTCGAGGATGCGCGGCGTATCCCCGGCCGGTCCCGGCGGAGTCGCCGGAGGTGGGGTCGGCAACTGGACGTCGTGGTGGCCCGGCAACGGTCCCGGCGGGGGAGGGAGCGGCGCCACCGTCTCGACCAGGGCCGGCGTGGCCGACCGCGGCGGATCCGTAGGTGGCGCGAGGGAGGTCGACGCCCGGGGCGGCCGGAACGTCACCACCAGATCGTGACCGCTGCCCTGTCCGACTTCCGCCTCCAGCGGGGTTTCCACGTCCAGCACGATCCGCGTCACGTAGGGCTTGGTCTGGAACTGCGCGATGCGCACCCGCTGGATGCCGCCGTCCTGCAGCGCGGTCTCGCGGGTCTGGATCCGGGAGACCGCGTTCAAAAGGTCGATCACCACCCGGTCTGGCTGCGCTAGCGTGACCGTGCGCGCCCGCACCGGACCGGTGGCTTCGATCTGCAGGCGAAGACCCCACAACCCGCGCTCGAACACCAACCTCAGGACCTGGGAGGCGACGTGCAGGGTGTTCTCCTGAGCCTCCCACCGCACCCACGCACCCAGCGCCTGATAGGCGAACTCGACCGGCACGAGCAGGCGGCCGTCGACGACCACCGCGGGCGAGGGCAGAGGACGCAGCTCCCCGTTGACCGTCGCGTGGGTGTCGTTGGCCCGAAACTGGACGCGGACGTCGCGTCCGCCCTGCACCTCCGCGGTGCGGGTCGCAAGATCCCAGCGGGCCGATGCGCCGTAGGGCGCGAACAGGTTGTCGATCGGAGCGAACAGGACGCCCCTGCGGAACGCCGCCGGCGGGTCGAGCCGGAGTTCTTCCCCGTTGACGACGATTCGGGGGCCTGCCTGACCGAAGGCAGGCGCTCCGCGCACGCCGAGTGCGAGCGCGGCGATGAAGATCAACGCGCCGAAGCGGGCCATTCGGGTGTTCTCCGAGAAATCCGCGACGCCTAGCTGCAACCCCTGCTGTCGTTGGTTTCCCCCTCTGGCCCATCCCACGCGTTCGACCGCGCAGACGAGAACTCCTCCCGCGGCCCCGCAGGCCCGGAAGGAGTCCTCACGTACGGTCGGGCGGCTACGCCTTCGATCTGCGGCCGCCCAGAAGGTTTTCCAGGAACTCCTCGTGGCGGACTTCGTCTGCGAGCAACTCCGTCGCGAGGGCGTAGGTGACGGGGTCCTTGCCGAACGTCATCTTCGCCAGGCGGTTGTACGTCTCGATCGCCCCTCGCTCGGCCCGGATCTGGTCTTCGACCATGCCGTCGGCGTCCGCCCAGTTCGCACGGGGCGCAGTCCACGGCGCGTTGGCACCGGCCTCCCAGTCCCGCGGGTGGACGACCGGATCACCCCCCAGTTCCACGATGCGGGCTGCCAGCTTCTGCGCGTGGCCGAGTTCGTCCTTCGCCTCGTCCTGGAAGTGCTCTACGAGCTCCTCACCGTGCCAGCCTTCCGCCACCTGAGCAGTGATCCAGTACGAGTAAAACGCCAGCAGCTCGTCGAGGTAAGCCTTGCGCAGTTGACCGATGAGCTCCTCGACGTCCAGATCGACGATGGCCCTGCCCTTCTCACCCATGATGTCCCCTCCCTTTCCGGTTTGGTGTTGCCGTCTTCGGAGCCGCCGCGCACATCCGACACCTGCCGCGCAGGACCACGAGCCCGGCCAGCGCGAAGCCCACCCGCTGGGCGGTGCGCTGTGCCAGCGTCTGCAGACCGGGGTCGGATACGTCCTCGATGCGCCCGCACACCGCACATTCCAGGTTGACGTGCGAGCTGGGATGCGGATCGTACCGCGCGACCCCGTCCGCGCCCCGGAACACCTCCACGAGTCCGAGCGAGGCGAACAGATCGAGCGCACGGTATACGGTCGCCCGGCTCATCGTCGGGTGGGTCCGCCGGACCGAGCGGTACACATCCTCCGCCGACGGGTGGTCCCGCGCACGCCGCAGCGCCCCGTAGACTGCCAGCCGCTGCGGGGTGACACGGCGTCCGGTCGCCGCGAGTTCTCGGCGGGTCTGCGTTATGATATCCATTTGCACATAGTATTACATATCGGTTCGGACAGCGCAAGGGAGGCCGGGCCGTCGCATAGAACCCCCTCGACGATGCGTCCGCGCAGGCCGCCGCTATCGGCATTCACCCCCAAGGAGCGGCGCGTCGTACTCGCCCACCGCACCCCACAGCAGGTGCAGCGGTTTTTGCGAACCCTCCCGTACAACTGGGAGCGTGAGGATGAGACGTTGCGGACGTTCCGCGGGGTGGTGCGCCACTGGGAGGCCCACTGTCTGGAGGCGGTCCTGGCGGCGGCCACGATCCTCGAACAACATGGACATCCGCCCCTGGTTTTGGACCTGGAGTCGCAGGACCGATTGGACCACGTCCTGTTCGTGTATCGGTCCGGCGGCCGATGGGGCAGCATCGGGCGATCGCGCGATCGGGGGCTGCACGGCCGCAAGCCCGTCTTCCGCACGATCCGAGACCTTGTGATGAGTTACGTCGACCCGTACGTGGATGGATCGGGCCGCATTGTCGCTTACGGCGTGGCCGATCTGGACGAGATCGTGCGCGGCGACTGGCGCTTGAGCGATCACAACGTGTGGGAGGTCGAGCGGGCTTTGATCCGGATGCCCCACCGGCGGCTGCGCACGTCCGATCGGCGCCACGGAAGGATGCTGCGGCGCTTTTTGGCCTTCAAGGAATCAGGCCGCCGGCCGACCCGGGCGGCGCTGGCACAGCTGTACGGCGCCCGGGCCGTGGCCCGATGGCTCTGACGGGAACCGCAGGCCCCGCCGACCTCGTATCCTCTATATAGGCCCTGTGCATCAGGACTGAGGAGGTGATCCCATGATCCGTCTGCTCGCGACAGCGAGCTGTCTTGTGCTCGCCCTGGGCATCCCAGCCGCCGCGGGCCCCGGCGGGGCGCGTCCGGACCCCGCGGCGGCACTGTTCTGCCCGGACCGTTCTGTGGCGGTCGGTGCCGTCGTCATCCGGGCCGGCCGCTGCTACCGTACCGCGGTGCTCCGCACCGAACGCGGTGTCTCGCTCCTGTTCCTCCAGCCCGGGGTGTGGATCCCGCCAGGCCAACTCGTCCGGATGAACACCCCGGCCGGGCCGAAACTGCAGGGGCGAGTGTTCTACACCGTGCCGCTGCAGCTGGGGCAACCCGTGGTGGCCCGCACGCCGATCGGCACGATCCAGCAAGTCAACGTCCAGCTGGTCATTGCCCCCACAGGTGTCGTGCTCGTGATCGTCGGTCCGACGATCCCCAGCGTCCGGCTGAGCGGATCACCGTGTCTGAACGATCAGCCTGATGCCTGTCCGCCCGAGCGCGACCGATGAACGCCTGACGGTCGCACCTGGCAGTCTGGCCCAGGAGGCCGCCGACGGTGGCCTCCTCATTTTCGCTGCGGTCCGTGCCGTTCGGGAGACCGACGCCCCTCCGCTAGGGCGGAACGAGCGCCGTTGTAGGGAGCCTACAACTCTGGTGGAGGCGGCGGGAATCGAACCCGCGTCCTGAGCAGGTGAGGGCAGAGCGTCTACGAGCCTAGCCTGCGTTCTCGTCTCGCGCCGTGCGCTCCCGCAGGCGGGATCGCCGCGGCACCAGCCCCCTCTGTCTTAGCCGTGCCGCCGAGGGCGGAGCGGCCCAGCGCAGCCGGCCGGTGACGCCTTACCCGGATCCGCCGGCGAGACCCGGAAGGCGGCCGCGGGGATTAGGCCGCGGCGAGAACGGGCTTGTTGGCGTTTGTTCGCCTTCCAGGTTGATTTGCGAGGACCCTGGGACCTCGGCCCGCAGCCCTGCTTCTTCCTGCCCAGTCGAAACCTTTCGCCCCCTTTTACAACAGTGTCGTTGCCTTCACCATTGTATCACGGATTCCGGGAGGGCTTGCGTTCCCCAACCGCGCGGGCGATCTGCCGTTCGGCGTCTCGCCGGGCCACCGCTTCCCGTCGGTCGTACAGTTTCTTGCCGCGCGCCAGCGCCAGCTCGACCTTGGCGTAGCCCCGCCGGAAGTACACGCGCAGGGGGATCAGTGTGTAACCCCTCTGCTGGACTCTGCCGACCAGGCGTCGGATCTCCTCCGAACGGAGGAGCAGCTTGCGCGGACGCAGCGGGTCGTGGTTGAAGACGCCTCCCTTCTCGTAGGGGTGGATATACATGTTCATCAGCCACACCTCGCCGCCGCGGATGCGTGCGTAGGCGTCCTGGAGCGAGGCCTTTCCGGCGCGCAGCGACTTCACCTCGGTCCCGGTCAGCACCAGACCGGCTTCGTGGGTCTGCTCGATGTGGTATTCGTGGCGTGCGCGCCGGTTGGTGAGGACGGTGCGCTCAGGACTGTCCAAGGCTGTCCCGCTCGATCTGACTCCGCAAGAAGGTGCCCGACGCCGCGCAGGCGACGTCCCCACCGCACAGGACCTCGGCCCGCGCCGTGATCGTGCGCGGGCCCTCCTCCTCGATCCAGGCCCGGACGCGGAGCGCCTGTCCGGGCCGCACCGCCCGCCGAAATCGAACCTCCATCCGGGCCGTCAGACCCTTCTGGCCGCGGAAGTAGAAGAGATTGGCCATCGCGTCATCCATCGCCGCCGCGAGGATGCCACCGTGTACGATGCCCTCGTATCCGACGTGCAGCTCGGTCGGCACGAACTCCGCCTCGATCGCCCTGCCGTCCGGAGAAAAGCGCAGGTGCAAGCCGATGGGGTTGTCCGGACCGCACACGAAGCAGCGGTTGGCGCGCTCGATCACGTCCGTTCGTCCCGTGATGCCTTCCGGAGTGCAAAGCCCGGTGTGCGCTCCCACGTGCCAGACCGGCCGCCCGACTTCCGTTCCAGCCAGACTTCGGTGATGGTCATCTCGCGGTCCACGGCCTTGCACATGTCGTAGACACACAGCGCCGCCGCCACCACGGCCGTCAGCGCCTCCATCTCGACGCCGGTCCGTGCGACGGTGCGGGCCGTGGCCCGGATGCGAACCGCCGACTGTTGCGCGTCGAAGTCGAAGTCCATCTCCACACCCGTCAGCGGAACGGGGTGGCACATCGGGACGATTTCCCAGGTGCGCTTGGCGGCCTGGATCCCCGCGATCTGCGCGGCGGCCAGCACGTCTCCTTTGTGCGCGCGGCCCTCGCGGACCATGGCCAACGTCGCGGGCTTCATCCGGACCTCCCCGCGCGCGGTCGCCTCGCGAACGGACTCCGCCTTGGCGCCTACGTCGACCATCCGCGGCCGCCCTGCCGAGTCCAGATGGGTCAGAGCGGAGGCCGCTGCCGGGGTGTCGGCCTTCTGTGGGCTTCGGTCCGTCCGCCGCCGACCGTGGACCTGCGACCGCCGGCCCCGTGCCTCAATACTCATGCCAGTTCCGCAGCGGCGCGTCCCAATCGGTGGGTCCGGGCGGCTTGATCGACAGGTGGGACGCACCCGCCTTTCGGGTCGCCCCGTGCCAGTGCCAGGTACCGGCCGGGATCACGACGACCTCGCCGGCCCGCACGGTCCGCCGTACGGTCTCCGTCGCCACGATTCCCTCCCCTTCGAAGAACACGAGCGTCTGGTCGGTGTGGTGCACGTGCGGTCGGGTGCGGGAGCCAGGCTCGAAGAAGACCGCGACGATCTCCACCCCGCGCGGGTCGTCGGTCCGGCGGAGATGCTGCATGCGCACCTCCCCACTGAAGTACTCCGGCCGATCCGGAGGTCCTGCGGCGCCGCGGTCGGGGTGGACCATGTCCATGCGCTCAGTCGAACAGATGCACCTCGACCCACGCCCCGCCGTCCAGCGTCTGGCCCATCGGCACGCGGACGTAGCCATCGGCGCGGGTCATCGTGGTGATGATCGCAGATCCGCCCAGAACGGGGTGTGCGACCGGACAGTCGCCCCGCCCGGCGATTCGAACGCGCACGAACTCCTCTCGGTCAGCCGGAGCGCGCAACCTCTGCGCCAGCCGGGCGAGGACCCGACGGGCGCCCCGGAGGTCGGGCCGCAGCCCCAGCATCGCTTCCAGCACCGGTCTGGCGAAGGCCTCGAAGACGACCATCGCAGAGACCGGGTTGCCCGGCAGCCCGATCACCACCTTCCCGTCGCACAGCGCCAGCAGGGTCGGCTTGCCTGGTTTGATCGCGACCCCGTGGACCACCACGCCGGGTGCGCCCAGACGCGGGACGACCTCGGCCAGCACGTCGCGTGCTCCCACCGAACTCCCGCCGGACACCAGGAGGACGTCCGCCGAGTGCATCGCATCGCGCAGGCGCCGCTCGACCGCCTCGGCCTCGTCGGACAGGATCCCGCCGACGAGGGGGACCGCGCCCAGACGCGACACCTGCCCAGCCAGGCTGTGGCGGTTCATGTCGCGCACCTGACCCGGCATCGGCGTGCGGTCGGCCGGCACGACCTCGTCGCCGGTGGAGAAGATCGCCACGCGCGGCGGCACACAGCACGGCACCTCCACGATGCCCAGCCCTGCGAGCAGCCCCAGTTCCTGCGGCCGGATCCGCGTACCCGCAAGTGCCACGACCTCGCCGCGGCGGACGTCGGCAGCCTGGCAGACCACGTTGGCACCGGCCTGCACGCTCGTGTGCACCGCCAGCCGTTCACCCTGGCGGTCGCAGTGCTCCTGCATCACGACGGCGTCCGCGCCCTCCGGCAACATCCCTCCGGTGGGAATACGCACTGCCTGTCCGGGGAGGAGCGAAACTCGAGCGGCCTCCCCCACCCGGACCTCGCCGACCACCCGGAGTGTGGCCGGAGCCTCAGCGGAAGCGCCTGCGACGTCCGCACAGCGGACCGCGTAGCCGTCCACGGCCGAGCGGTCGAACGGTGGCAGGTCTTCGGGCGCGACGAGGTCTTGGGCGGTGATCCGGCCGAGCACGTGTTCCAGCCGTACGATCTCCGAACCCCTCGGCTGCGGGCGCACCGTGCCCAGGAAGCGGTCGACTGCCTCGTCGACGGTGGGTAGGGACGTGAAGACCTTCATGGCGCGTTCATATGAGTCCCAGTTCCCGGCCGACCCGTTCGAACGCGTCGAGCGCCCGGTCCAGGTCTTCGCGCGTGTGGCCAGAGGTGACGATCGTGCGCACCCGGGCCTTGCCACGCGGGACGGTCGGGAAGCCGATGCCCAGCGCGAACACTCCCTCCTCGAAGAGTCGGTCGCTGAGGCGCATGGCGAGGATCTCGTCGCCGGTCATTACGGGCGTGATCGGCGTCTGGCTGGCCCCGGTGTCGAATCCCAGCTGGCGCAACCCGTCCTTGAAGTACCGCGTGTTCTCCCACAGCCGCTCGATCAGCCCCTCCTCCTCCTGCACCACCCTCACCGCGGCCAGCGCCGCGGCGGCGACGGCCGGGGGGTGAGAGGTGGAGAACAGCAGCGGCCGAGCTTTGTGCATCAGGTACTCGATCAGCGCGCGGCTGCCCGCGACGTATCCTCCCAGGGTCGCGAACGCCTTGGACAGCGTGCCGACCTGGATGTCCACCTGTCCGTGCAGGCCGAAGTGGTCCACCGTCCCGCGTCCTTGGCGCCCCAGCACGCCGCTTGCATGAGCGTCGTCGACCATCATGATCGCACCGTACTCGCGCGCCAGCGCGCACAGTTCCGGCAACGGCGCGATGTCGCCGTCCATGCTGAACACGCCGTCGGTGATCAGCAGGACGACGCGGGCGTCGCGGGAGGCCGCCAGCAACTCCCGCGCGTGGGCGACGTCGCGGTGGCGGTAGATCTTCTTTGTCGCGCCACTGAGCCGGCAACCGTCGATGATGCTGGCGTGGTTCAGCTCGTCGCTGACGACGACGTCCTCCTTCGTGAGGATCGCGGAGACCGTGCCCGCGTTGGCGGCAAAGCCCGACTGGTAGAGGAGGGTCGCCTCGGTGTGCTTGAAGCGAGCCAGCTCTTCCTCCAACTCGCGGTGCAGCGCCATGTTGCCCGCGATCGTGCGGACCGCACCGGAGCCGACGCCGAGCTGGTCCACGGCACGGCGCGCGGCTTCCTTCAGCTTCGGATGATTCGCCAACGCCAGGTAGTTGTTCGAGCACAGGTTGACGACCTCTCGGCCGTCGTAGACCGCCCGCGGAGCCTGCACGCTCTGCAGTTCTCGCGGCCAACAGTACAGCCCGCGGGCGCGCAGGTCGGCGAGTTCTGCCTCGAGATGACGCAACGGATGGGTCTGCTGGAGCATTCCGGACCCTCCCACGGCGGGTGTCTGTGGTCTTGGACGGGACGGGCGCAAACCCCTGCGATCCCGGCGGCGGACGTTGCAGATGCTCGGAGACCCGCGCCCGCCGGCCTACGGTGTCACCCTGCAGACTCCCTCTACGGCGTCGGTGAGGGACGCGGAGTGGGGGTCGGGCTGGGGGACGGGGACAGGATCGTAATCGGCACCAGCCGCGACGGCTCTCCCGCGCGCTGCACGATCTCCCACTTCCGCCCATCGTAGCGCACCTTGTCCCCGACCCGCACGTCTTCGTAGAAGGGCCGCGGGACGTCGTACGGCTTGCGGTCGACCACGATGATGTACTGCCGGCCGAAGTCCGCCTCGATGTACTTGTCTTCCACCCAACCCAGAACGACGCGGCTCTGTTCGTCACACGACGGCAACAGTTGTGCGAAGACGGCCGCGAAGGCTATGCCCACCGCGACGACGGGCTTGATCAAACCGGATCACCTCGCTTCCGCTGTCGGCAAACCTCACCCATCATAGTCTCCCTACCCCCACACCGCTAGTCCCAGAGCTCTGAGTCGGGCCCGATCTCGAAGACGACCTTCCCCGCCTCGCCCGACTCCAGCACCGAAAAGGCTTCCTCGAACGCCTCCAGCGGAAAGCGGTGCGTGATCACCGGGGTCACGTCCAGCCCGTTCTGCAGCAGGCGCGTGCTCTGCTCCCACGTCTCCCACAGACGCCGACCGAAGACTCCCAGAACCGTCGCGCCCTTGAAGATCACCAGATTCGTCAGGTCCAGTTCCACGGGGCGGGACGGCAGCCCCAGCAGCGCGACGTGGCCGCCGTTGCGCAGCACCCGCAGGCCGGTGTGGAGCCCGTTGGGATGACCGGACATCTCAAGGACGACGTCGGCGCCCACGCCGCCGGTGGCGTCGAGGAGGAGTTCGGCGACATCCTCACGGGCGTCGACCGCCAGATCGGCCCCCATGATGCGCGCCAGTTCCAGCCGCCGCGGCCGGACGTCAGTGGCCGCCACGAGGGAGGCCCCGGCGCTGCGGGCGACCGCGACGGCGATGAGCCCGATCGGGCCGCAGCCGATGACTACGACACGCGCCGCGACGAGGCTCGCCGACAGCGCCGCGTGGACCGCGTTCCCGATGGGGTCCATGATCGCCGCGACGTCGACCGGGATCCCGTGGGGAATCCGCCAGAGATTGCGGGCCGGTACGACCACGTAGTCGGCGAACGCACCGTCCCGGTCGACCCCGATGATCTCGATGTTCGGGCAGATGTGCGCCTGACCGCTCCGGCACTGCAGGCAACGTCCGCAGTTGATGTGGCACTCGACGGATACCCGCTCGCCCTCGGTCACACCCGCGACGCCGGGCCCGACGGCCGCGACGACCCCGCAGAACTCGTGGCCCAGCGTGGTGAGCGGGCGTACCCGCGAGGCAGCCCAGGCGTCCCACCGGTGGATGTGGAGGTCCGTCCCGCAGATGCCGGCCCGGAGCACGCGGACCAGGACCTCCCCCGGGCCGGGCTGTCCGACCGCCACCTCGTGCAACGTCAGGCCGGGCGATCGATCCGTCTTGCGCAGGGCCCGCATGCGATCAGGGATTCGCCGAACCGAAGGCGCCGTGTGGCTTTGGGTTTTCACCGCCTGACCGCCTCCCCGTCATCCGAATCCGACCCCGCCGGGGTCGCAGGCGCCGGCCGGACTCATCCGGCAGGAGGGACACGGCCGGGACGCTCCGTTCTCCAGGATACACGACCGGCCGAGCCCCGGGACCTCCGCTTCGGCCCGCGCAGTCTTCGGGCTCCTCGCCCGTGCTATCCTTCTGGAGGGTCTGGGACAAAGGCGGCTCAGCCCGGGTGGGCGCCCCAGAACCCCGCGGCGCTTTGTCGCGTTTTCCGAGCGTGCCCAGGAGGCTGCGCATGAAGCTCGCCGATAGGCCGACTCCCTCCCTGCCGTTCCCCACCGACGGTGCGGTCTACTGGAATCTCTCCTCACCGGAACTCGTCGAGCACGCCGTACGCCGCCGCGAGGGCGCGCTGGCCGAAGGCGGCCCCCTCGTGACGATCACCGCTCCTCATACCGGCCGGTCGCCGAACGACAAGTTCGTGGTCCGCGAAGAGCAGACCGAATCGGAGATCTGGTGGGGCGAGGTCAACCGCCCCATGGCGCCGGCGCACTTCGAGGCTCTGCGCGACCATGCGTTCCGGCACGCACGCACACGCGATCTGTACGTCCAGGACCTGCACCTCGGCGCCGATCCCCGGTATCGCCTGCCGATCCGGGTCATCACGGAGTACGCCTGGCACAGTCTGTTCGCCCGAAACCTGTTCTTACGGATCGAAGACCCGGCGGCCGCCGCCCTGCACGATCCGCAGTTCACCGTGGTCTCCCTGCCCTCGTGCCAGGCGGACCCGCTGCGCCACGGTACTCGCTCCGAGACGTTCATCGTCTTGAACTTCGCGCAGCGCATCGTCTTGATCGGCGGCACGTCGTACGCCGGCGAGATCAAGAAGTCGATGTTCACTGTCATGAACTACCTGCTGCCCAGGCAGGGCATCCCCTCGATGCATTGTTCCGCCAACGTCGGCGCCGACGGTCGGTCCGCGCTGTTCTTCGGACTTTCGGGCACCGGCAAGACCACGCTCTCCACCGATCCTCATAGGCCACTGGTGGGCGACGACGAGCACGGCTGGACCGACGAAGGGATCTTCAATTTCGAGGGCGGCTGCTACGCCAAGGTGATCCGCCTCTCCCCGGAAGCCGAACCCGAAATCTACGCCACGACCCGGATGTTCGGCACGATCCTCGAGAACGTCGTGATGGACCCCAGCACGCGCACCCTGGACCTCGACGACGCCACCATCACCGAGAACACCCGCGGCGCATACCCGATCACCCATCTTTCAAACTACGTACCCGGGGGACGGGCCGGGCATCCCAGCGACGTCGTCCTGCTGACGGCCGACGCCTTCGGAGTCCTGCCGCCCATCGCGCGCCTGACCCCCGAGCAGGTGATGTACCACTTCCTGTCCGGCTACACCGCCAAGGTGGCCGGCACGGAGCGGGGTGTGACCGATCCTGAGGCCACGTTCAGCGCCTGCTTCGGAGCGCCCTTCCTGCCCCTGGCCCCCGGACGGTACGCCGAACTGCTGGCCGGACGGATCCGAGCCCACCGCGTCCGCGCCTGGCTGGTCAACACCGGTTGGACCGGTGGTCCGTTCGGCGTCGGTCGGCGGATCGGCATTCAGCACACGCGGGCGCTCCTGCGCGCCGCCCTCACAGGAGACCTCGACGACGTGCCGTACCGTTCGGATCCGGTGTTCGGTCTGCACGTTCCGGAACGCGTACCGGGCGTGCCGCAAGAGATCCTGCTGCCGCGGGCGACATGGAGCGACGGGGACGCCTACGACGCTCAGGCGCGCCGGCTGGCGCGGATGTTCACGGAGAACTTCCGGCGCTTCGCCAGCCAGGTCTCGCAGGAGATCCGGGACGCCGGGCCGAGGGTGTGACGGGGACCCGCAACGGACTCGGCCCCGTCGTTACCGTCTCGTGACACCGCGGCGGGAGATTGCTCTGAGAGTCTTCCCATGCACAGGATCCTCGTCGTCGACGACGAGCCGCACATCGTGGAGCTGGTGCGCTACAACTTGGCGCAGGAGGGCTTCGATGTGCGCGTGGCCTACGACGGCCGCTCCGCTCTGCAGGCCGCTCGCAGCGAGCGCCCGGACCTCATCGTGCTGGACCTCATGCTCCCGTACGTGGACGGCCTGGAGATCTGCCGTACGCTGCGGCGCGAGAGCCCCGTACCCATCCTCGTGTTGACCGCGAAGGACAGCGAACTGGACCGCGTCGTCGGGTTGGAGACCGGTGCCGACGACTACGTGACGAAGCCGTTCAGCCCGCGAGAGCTGGTGGCCCGCATCCGCGCCATCCTCCGCCGGACCCGGGGTGACGGAGACGAGACGGGCCTTCTCCCCGCTACGGTGGCGGGCGACCTGGTTCTGGATCCGAACACCCGCGAGGTCAGGCTGCGCGATCGGCCGGTGGAGCTGACCGCCAAGGAGTTCGATCTGCTGCGCATGCTGATGGCCCATCCCAACCGCGTCTTCAGCCGCGACGCGCTGCTGGAGCACGTCTGGGGCTACGACTACTTCGGGAGCACCCGCACGGTGGACATGCACATCAGTCGGCTGCGCGACAAGATCGAAGACGATCCTGCCAGCCCGACGTTCATCGTCACCGTCCGTGGGGTGGGTTACAAGTTCAAGCCGCCCGACCCGACGGCCGCCCGCCGGGCACGGAGGTCGGCGCGATGACCGCCGGGGTCCGGTCCGGCGCAGCGGCGTTCGTGACCAGCCTGCGTGCGCGCCTGCTGGCCAGCTACCTGCTCATCGTGGTTCTCGCCCTGTTGACGGCCGGCTTCTACGTCGTGCGGCAGATCGAGTGGCGGTACACGCGCAGCTACGAACTCATGCTGGAGTCCCAGGCGCGGGTGATCGCCGAGGCCCTGCGGCCGCGGATGGTGGCTGGGGCCGACTTCCGAGCGTTGGAACAAGCCGCCAAGTCGTTCGAGTGGCGGAAGGGTGCTTACGTCGGCGTCCGCGACGCCACGGGCATCAAGCCGCACCTCGGATCCGATCAGCCGCCGCCTCCGCCCGAGGTGCTGCGCGCCCGTGAGGGCGATGCGGCCACCGCGCAGCGGTGGGACGACCGGAACCGGGAGATGCGCATTTTCGCCGCAGCACCCATCGTGCAAGACGGGGAGGTCGTGGGGATCATCCACGTCTCCGCGCCCCGCCTCTGGGTCGATCGCCAGCTTCAGCAGATCTGGTGGGCGTTCTTCACAGCAGGCCTGCTGGCCCTGGTCGCGGCTGCATTCTTGGGTTTCCGCATCAGCCGCTCGATCACCCGGCCGCTCGGCGAGCTGGAGCGGGGCGCGCGGGCCATCAGCCAGGGGGACTACGGCCGCCAGGTGCCGGTGCGCACCCACGACGAGGTGGGCAGGTTGGGTCTGGCGTTCAACCGGATGGCACGACAGCTGGCGGAGACGATCGAGCAGATCCGCGAAGAACGCAACCGGTTGGAAGCCGTACTGGCCGGCATCCGCGACGCCGTCGTCGCTGTCGGACCGGACCAGACCGTGTTGCTGTTCAACGGTGCCGCCCGTGAGATGCTCGGGTTGGGCGACGACGTGGTCGGCAAGAAGGCCACGGCGGCCATCCGCAATCCGACCCTGGTCTCCCTCTTGCAGGCGGCGGCGGACGGGCGCGTGCAGTCGGAGGAGGTCGAACTCGACGGAACCGGCCGTGTGGTCGAGGTCACGTGCAGTCCCATCCGCGCAACCGGCGGCCTGCCGGCGGGGGCGGTCGCCGTGGTGCGCGACGTCACCGAACTGCGCCGTTCCGAGCGATTGCGCCGCGAACTGGTTGCCAACGTCTCGCACGAGCTGCGCACGCCGCTGACGTCCATCAAGGGGTTCGTCGAGACGCTGCTGGGTGGCGCGATGCGCGACGAGCGAAACAGCCGACGCTTTCTGGAGATCATCGAGAGCGAGGCCAACCGCCTGGTGAAGATGGTCGACGACCTGATGGAACTGTCGCGGCTGGAGAGCAAGGGGGTGACGTTCGAGACGCGCCCCGTGGACTTGGCGGAGGCGTGCGCCGCGGTGGCGGCCCGCCACCAGCCGCGCGCGGAGCAGGCCGGTGTCCGCCTGGTCTGTGAGGCAAGCGACCCGACCGTGGTTGTGGCCGACCCCGACCGCGTGGAGCAGATTCTGACCAACCTCGTGGACAACGCCTTGAAGTTCACCTCCGAGGGAGGGGAGATCCGCGTGCGGTTGAGCCGTCAGGGCACCGAGGCCGTCGTGGCCGTCTGCGACGACGGCCGAGGCATCCCCCCCGATGACCTCCCGCGGATCTTCGAGCGCTTCTACCGGGTGGACCGCTCGCGCACCCGGGGCTCGGGCGGCAGCGGCCTCGGCCTGGCGATCGCGCGCCACCTGGTCGAGATGCAGGGCGGGCGCATATGGGCCGTCAGCCAGCCAGGCAGGGGCAGCGTCTTCTCGTTCGCGCTGCCCCTTGCCCACGAACCCGCACCGCACCCCGCGGACGCGCACGGGTCCGGTGCACGCAACCCGTAGCGCAGTCCGGTACGAAACAGCTTACCTGTACGACTCCCGCGCGATCCGCTCCAGCCGCGCGAGGATCTCCTGGAGGCGGTTGGGGTCGTTGACGAAGTCCAGCGTCCCCCTCCAGAACGCGTTGTTGACGGCTTCCGGCATCAGATCCGAGGCGTCGAAGCGCGCGATGTCGGCGCCGACCAGGATCTCGGCCGCCCGTCGGCTCAACGGATCCGGGTAGTCGTCCAGGCTCACGCGCCGGTTCGGCGACAGCGCCCCGCCCCGCTTGACCCAGATGGCCTGCGCATCTGCGGTCGTCAGGTACCGGAGCAGCGCACGCGCCTGCGGCGTGTCGTTGAACATCCCGAACAGGTCGCCGGCCGCAACCACCGCGTTCGCAAACTGCGGATTGGGCGCCGGGAACGCGAAGAAGTCGAAGTCCTCACCCGCCACCAGGTTCGGATACTGCCGCTGGATGAAGTCCTGGATGAACGTCGCCTGGTGGTGCAGGTAGCAGCCCGGCGGGTCGGTGAACATCGGGAACGGTGACTCCCCGAAGTTCGTCGACAGCACTCCCTGCCGCCCGCCGTACACGTACTGCGGGTTGCCGACGATGCGCCCGAACTTCTCCCACGCATCGCGGACCTCCGGATCCTCCCACGGGATCTCGTGGCGGTACCATTGGTCGTACGTCTGCGGCCCGGCCGACTTCAGCAGCAGCACCTCGATCCAGTCGGTGGCCGGCCAGCCGCTGGCTGCGCCGCTCTCCAGGCCGATGCACCAGGGCGTCTTGCCCTCGGCCGCGATGCGTTCCGTCAGCGCCATCAGTTCGTCGAACGTCGTCGGAACCTGGTAGCCGGCGGCCTGGAACGCCTTCGGGTTGTACCAGACCAGTCCCTTGAGGGACGTCTTCACGAAGATCCCGTACAGGCGGCCTTCCACGCTGCCCAAGTCGCGCCAGGTCTGCGCGTACTCCTCGCCCATCTGCTGTGCGTCCACGACGTCGTCCAGGGGCTTGAGGTGGCCGGCCCGCGCGAACTCGGCCATCTGACCCGGCCCAGGCAAACCCGCTACGTCAGGGGGATTTCCGGCCTGGATCCTCGTCGTGAGCACGGCGTTCAGATCGCGCGTTCCCTCGTACTCCACGGTGATGCCGGTGCGTTGCTCGAACGGCCTCACCATCTCGCGGAAACTCTCGAGCTCAGCCCCGCCCCAAACCCCGAGCACGGTGACCGTGCCGCCGATGCGCTCTGCCTCCACCTCCCCCGTCCGGGGCGCACAGGCGGCTGCAACCAACAGCACACCAACCAGGACCGCCAGAGTCCTACAGGTCATGGCTGCACCTCCTCGTCAGTCTTCGCTGGGAACCGGAAGCGCGCAGAGGGATCGTGGAGAACACGGATCGACAAGGTCACTATATCATAGATCCGCCGACCCATTGACTGGGCTGGTAGCCTGACCGGGCGGGGCGGCCGGCATCTCGGTCAGTGTCGCGACCGCCTTCTCCTGCGGCGCCGCTTCCTGGCCGGTGCCGAGGTTGCTTGTTCTGCGGCGGCACCGGCCGTCGTCGGTTGTTCGGCCGATGGGGGCGGTGCCGGAGGTGCTTCCGTGGGCCCCAGGGTCGACCCCGCAGGCCTCGCTTTCATCAGCCGGATCTCTTCGGCCACCAGTTCGCGTTCGGCGCTGATCTTCAGGCGACCGAGGGTGCGCTCGACCTCCTCGACGAGCACGAGCCGGGTGGCCCCCTCGCCCAGCAGTACAGTTCCCGGTTCCATCTGGACCGTATATGTGACGAGCGTACCCTCCTCGACCCCGTCCAGCTCGAACCGCGCTCCGTAGTGCAGGAGCGTCCCCGCCAGCTGTCGCCACTGGAGTGCACGTGGGGGCTGCAGCGTTGCCCGAACCGTCGATTCCACCGGCAGTCCTGCTACGTACCCCCGCAACTGCACCGTCACCTGACCCTGCTTTCGGTCGACCACGTCCGACCGGAACCACAGCGTCGTCCATCGCGGCAGGTGCTCCAGCCGGCTGATCATGCCATACACCGCTTGGGGCGCCGCCCGGATGTACCGATGGCCGGTGACGGTTACGGCGCGGGGGAGGTCGGCGACCCCGGTCCCCGGACCCGCCTCGGTCGGGGCCGGTGCCGCCACAGCCGCGGTGCGCCTGCGGCGCCGCCGGCGCGATCGCCGGACCTCGGCCACCTACGCCCCCACCCCGCGTGCGACCTCCGCGCGGACGAGCCCGGCGGCCGTGACCATCGCGCGCAGCTTGGCCACCGTCTCCTCCGTCGTCCGCGTCTTCAGACCGCAGTCGGGCGAGACGCAGATCTGGCGCGGCTCGAATACCTCCAAGGCGAGCCGGATGCCTTGCGCGATCTCCTCGACCGACTCGACCCGGTGCGAGTGGGCGTCCACAACACCCAGCCCGATGTCACGGGTGAAGGGGTGCTGCCTGAACGTCTCCAGCAGCGCGAACTCCTCGTTCTTGAGCGCCAGGTCGATCTGATTCACCGCCAGCTTTAGCATCGCGGGATAGATCCGCGGAACGTCCCCGTAGCAGATGTGGGTGATCGTGTAAGCACCCAGGCCGTCAGTCACGATCTCCATCGCTTCGGCCGCCAGCGCGAAGTCCTCGTCTGGGCGCGTGTGGATGGCGGGCTCGTCGATCTGGATGAAGCGCGCACCCGCGCGCTCCAGGTCCACCGCCTCCTCGTGGATCGCGCGTGCGAGCTCCATGACGAGCGCGCGCCGTGTCGGGTAGTACTCGTTGAACGACCATTCCGCGATCGTGTACGGCCCGGTGAGCATGCCCTTGACCGGCCGATCGGTCAGAGACTGGGCATAGCGGAACCACTCGACGGTGATGGGCCGTCGCCGCCCCACCGGACCCGTCACCACCGGCTTCGGGTAGAACCGATTGCCGTACGACCGCACCAATCCGGCGATCTCGAAGCCTTCCATCTCGTCGGCGAAGAACGCCACCATGTCGCCGCGGTACATCTCGCCGTCGACCAGGATGTCGATCCCCAGCGCCATCTGGCGCTCGATCCACTCCCGTGTGGCGCGGCGTTCCAGATCGCGGAGTTCGTCGGGGTCGGCCTGCCCACGCAGGCGCCTGCGGCGCGCCTCCAGGAGGTACGGCGGCTTGGGGAACGACCCGACGGTGGTCGTCGGGAACAGCGGCAGCGCGCTCATGCGGTCACCCCCTCGACGACGCGCTTGACTTCGGCGATCCGCGCGATCTTCGCCCTGGCCACCCGGCGGGGCAGGAACTCCAGTCCGGCGCTGGGACTGAGGTGGAGGCGGTCGAGCGGCACGATCTTCGCCACCCGGTCCAGCGCCGCCCGTACCTCGTCGACGGTCTCCATGCGCGTATTGCGCGCGTCGAGGATCCCGAAACCCAAAACCCGGTCGTCCGGGAACCGGGCGTCTTGGACCACCTCCCAGTTGCGGTGGCCGGCAACGAAGTCCAGTCCGATCAGACCGAAGGGCAAATCGAGGATCTGCGGGTAGATCCCGGCCACGTCGCCAAAGTACGTGTACAGCGCCAGCGGCGCGTCGACGCCTTCGACCAGAACCGCCATCGCGTCCCGGAATAGCGGAAAGTCAGGTTTGTACTGGGTGATGGCCGGCTCGTCGACCTGGATCCACGACGGACGTTCGGCGGCCAGCGCGTGGAGTTCACGGTTCAACGTACGCGCCAGCGCGAGCACGAACTCAGCAAACGTCGGGTAGTGGCGGTTCTGGCTCAGGCGCGCGATCGTGTACGGCCCGGTCACCACCGGCTTGACCGGCCGAGGGCTGGACGAGACCGCGAACCGGTAGTCCTCGACGGTGATCGGCTCCCGCCAGGTGACCTCGCCCTCGCACACCGGCTCCCGGTAGTAGACATTCGTGTCGAACCACCGCTGCAGGCCGTCGATCGAAAAGCCCCCCATCCGCCGCGCGAAGTAGGTCTGACCGTCCTCCCACCGGATCTGGCCGTCGGTGATCAAATCCAGACCCGCTTCGACCTGCTCCGCGATCACCTCCCGCGTCACCTCGTCCTCGATCGCCCGAAAGGCCTCGGGGGTGATCTGGCCGCGCTGCAGCTTCTCCGCCCCGGTGCGCCATTTGCCGGGAGCTGGCAGATCCGGAACCTTCGGGTAACTGCCGACAACCGTCGTGATCAACGCGAACCCTCCTCTGCGTCCACGCGTCGTATCGCGCACTCTTCCACACCGTACCCCTTGACGGCCAGGACTTCAAATCGCAGCCCGTCGTAGGTGACCGCATCACCGACCGCCGGTGGCCGGCCGAGCAGCGCCAGCACCAGACCGCTGACGGTGTCCACCTCTTCGTGCTCCAGCACTCGCCCGAAGCGCTCGCCGACTTCGTCCAGCCTCGCCGTTCCCGCCGCGCGCACGCGTCCGGTGTCGTCCTCGTAGATGTCCGGACGCCGCCCTCCCGATTCCTCGATATCGCCCACAACCTCCTCGAACAGATCCTCGACCGTCACGAGCCCCGAAGTACCCCCGTGCTCGTCGATGACGATCGCGATCTGCGTGCGCGCCCGGCGCATCGCCGCCAACACGGCCGTCAGGGTCGCCGTCTGCGGTACGAACGGCACAGACCGCACATCCGGCAGTTCCAGCGATCGGCGCCCGCCGTACAGCCGCAGCAGATCCTTGATGTGGACCATGCCCACCACGTGGTCGAGGTCACCCCGATACACCGGGTAGCGGGTATGTGGCTGGGCGCGGAGGATCGCGGAAATCTCCTGGGACGTGGCACCGATCGGGATCCCGACGATGCGCACCCGCGGCACCATCACCTCGGCCGCCGTGCGGTCTCCGAACTCGAACAACTCCCGCAGCATCCTCCCCGACTCACGCTGCAGCACCCCGCCCTCTGCGCTCTCCTGCACGACATACAGCAGCTCCTCCGGTGTGTAGTAGTGATGCGTCGCCGCCTGCCGTCGGATGCCCAGCAGTCGGAGGACGCTGTTGCCCGCGCCGTTCAATCCTGCCACAAGCGGATACAGGGCCGTCCGAAGCCACCCCATCAACGGCGTGACCCAGTAGGCCGTCTGCTCGGCGCGCTGCAACGCCAGAGCCTTGGGGACCATCTCGCCCAGCACGATGTGCAGGTAGGTCAGCAGGACCACCGCCGTCGCGCTGCCCACTGTGTGGGCGGCGATCCAGCGCCCGGCACCCAGCGATCCGAACACCTCGGCGAGCCAGTCGGCGACGACATGCTCGCCGTACATGCCCAGCCCGATGCTGGCGAAGGTGATGCCCAATTGGGCGGTGGCCACGTAGCGATCCTGCCGCTGCGGGTCCTGCAGTACGTCCCACACCCGGCGCGCCAGACGGTGCCCGAGCGCGGCGCGGTACTGGATGCGAGCGCGGGGAGCACCGACGATGGCAAACTCCGCGGCGACGAACACGCCGTTGAGCAGGATCAGACCGGCGATGACGGCCACTGGGGTCCAGCTATCCATCCTCTCCTCCGCCGTCCGGCCGCAGAGGGGTCGCCAAGACCGACAGCACGGCGTGGCCCGCGACGCGCTCCACCTCGACGTCCACGCCCCGCACGTTCACGCGCTCGCCCGCCACCGGCACCCGTCCGAGGGTCTCGACGACCAGTCCGCCGACTGTCTCGGACTCGCCTTCCCATCGGGTGCCCAGCCACGCTTCGGCCTCGTCGAGAGGCATCCGCCCGGGCAACCGCACGCGTCCGTCGGGCATCGGCTCGGGGGCGGGCTCGGGCGCGTGGAACTCGTCGCCCACCTCGCCCAGCACCTCCCCGAGGACGTCTTCGACCGTCACCAACCCCGCCACGCCGCCGAACTCGTCCAGCACGATGGCCATGTGGCTGCGCCCCTCCCGCAGCCGCGCCAGGACCCGGTCGGCCGTCATGCTCTCGGGAACGAACAGGGGCGGCCGCAGCGACGCGCGGACGGACGCGGCGTCTGCGCCGTCCAGCCAGCACAACGCGAAGTCCTTGGTGTGCAGGACGCCCACGACCCTGTCGATCGACCCCTCGTAGGCAGGCAGCCGCGTGTACGGAGCGGTCAGGACGCGGTCCACCAGTTCGTCGGCCGGCGCAGTCAGATCGAGGGCGACCATCTGGGGCCGGGGGACCATCAACTGCCGCACCGGCCGCCGGGCCAGCCGCAGCGCCCGGCGCAGCCGGTCGTGCTCGTCAGGCTCCAGCAGCCCCGCGTCGCGGCTTTGCGCGATCAGCAGCTCGATCTCATCCGGCGAGTGGATGTGCCGGTGGCCGGTCGACGCCATCCCCAGCAGGCGCAACACGGCCCACGCGCTGCCGTTGAGCAGACGGATGAACCACGCGTAGGCGGCCAGGGACCACCGCATGGGCAGCGCGGTATACAGGGCGGAGGGCGTGGGGTGCTGCAGGGCGGCCGACTTGGGCACGAGTTCGCCGAGGACGACCTGCAGGGCCGTGAGCCCAACGAGCACGACCACCGCCGAAGTGGAGTGGGCGGCGGCCTGCTGCAACCCGCCCCAGCTCTCGAACAGCGGTGCGACGCGGGGCGCCAGCGTCGCCTGGCCGTAGGCCCCCAGTACCAGGCTCGACCACGTGATGCCGATCTGGCACGCCGCCACGTACGTGTCCAGGGCGCGGCGATCCTCCACGACGGACAGCAGCATGGCGGCCAGCCGGTTGCCCTGCTCTGCCAACCGGCGGACCTGGGTCCGGCGGACGCTCACGGCCGCAAACTCCGCCAGCACATACAACGCGTTGACGGAGATCAAGAACAGGACGACCAGCCAGGCCCCGGTCATGGGCGCCGTGATCCGTGGTGCGGGGTTCGGAGGGCCGTCCGCTGGAGCGGGGTCCGTCCCCGCTCATCGAATTCACCCGAGCGTTTCACGGGCGATGATCAGCCGCTGGATCTCGCTGGTTCCCTCGCCGATCTCACACAGCTTGACGTCGCGATAGTAGCGCTCGACCGGATAGTCCTTGATGAAACCGTACCCGCCATGGATCTGGACGGCCTTGTTGGTGGCTCGCCGCGCCGCCTCGGAGGCGTACAGCTTGGCCATGCTCGCTTCGCGCCGGAACGGCAGCTGCCGATCGGCGAGCCACGCCGAGCGCAGAACCAGCAGCCACGCGGCGTCCAGCTCCATCGCCATGTCGGCCAGCATCCACTGCACCGCCTGAAACTGCGCGATGGGTTGCCCGAACGCGTGCCGTTGCCGCGCGTACGCGAGGCTCGCCTCCAGCGACGCCCGCCCGATCCCCACCGCCATCGCGCCGATTCCGATGCGGCCGCCTTCCAGCACCCGCATCGCCTGCTCGTATCCGGCGCCCTCCTCACCAATGCGGTTGTCCTCCGGCACCTCGGCATCCTCGAAGACGACCTCGGCGGTGTCGGACGCGCGTAGACCCAGCTTGTCCTCCTTCTTGCCCACCCTCACACCGGGTGTCTGGCGCTCGACGATGAATGCACTGATCCCCTCTCGCGCGCGCGTGGGATCGGTCACGGCGAGCACGACGTACACGCCGGCAACGGACCCCTGCGTCACGAAGACCTTGGAACCGTTGAGCACGTACACGCTCCCGCGCCGTTCCGCTCGGGTCCGGATCGCTGCAGCGTCACTGCCGGCGTGGGGCTCGGTCAGGCACCACCCACCCAATGCCTCCCCGGCCGCCAGGGGCGGCAGGTACCTCGCTTTCTGCCACGAGCTGCCGAAGCGTGCGATGTGCGACGCGCACAACGAGTTGTGCGAAGCAACGGTGAGCGCGAGCGCGCCGTCGGCCCAGGCGATGCGCTCGATCGCCAGCGCGATGCTCACCGTGTCGAGTTCGCTGCCGCCGTACTGCTCCGGGATCGTCATCCCGAGCAGCCCGAGCTCGGCGAGCCGGGGCACCACTTCGTGCGGGAACCTCCCCTCGCGGTCCCAGGCCGCGGCCTGCGGCCGGACCTCGCGCGCGGCGAAGTCGCCGACCGACTGCTGCACGATCCGCTGGGCCTCGGTCAAATCGAAGTCCACGCCGCTCACCCCTTGACCACGCCGATCGGGCGCATGCGGGCCACCTTCCGGGAGATGCCTGCGCCGTGGCAGACCTCGACCACCTCTGCGACGTCCTTGTAGGCCTCCGAGGCCTCCTCGGCGAGCAGGCCGCGGTTCTGTGCGCGCACGAGGATTCCCCTCCGTTCCAGCACGCTGGCGACGTCCACCCCGCGCAGTTCGCGCACCGCCGCCTTGCGGCTGCGGACACGGCCGGCCCCGTGGCAGGTCGATCCGAAGGTCTCCGCCATCGCGCGCTCGGTGCCCACGGCGACGAACGAGTAGCGACCCATGTCGCCGGGGATCAGCACCGGCTGGCCGACGTCGCGGTAACGCGCCGGAACCTCGGGGTGGCCCGGCGGAAACGCACGCGTGGCGCCTTTGCGGTGCACCACGACGCGTTGCAGTTCCCCGTTCGTCGGGTACGTCTCCAGCTTGGCGATGTTGTGAGCGACGTCGTAGACGATCTGCAGCCCGATGTCCTCCAGGGCCCGTCCCAGCACGCGTGCGAACGACTCCCTCACCCAGTGCGTGATCATCTGGCGGTTGGCCCACGCGAAATTCGCCGCGCAGCACATCGCCCGGAAGTAGTCCTGCCCCTCCGGCGACCCGAACGGTGCGCAGGCCAACTGGCGATCCGGCAGCGCGATGCCGTATTTCGCGCCGGCACGGTCCATCACCTTGAGATAGTCCTCGCAGATCTGGTAGCCGAGCCCGCGCGACCCCGTGTGGATGAAGACGACGACTTGGCCGGGTGCGGTGATGCCCATCGCCCCGGCGGCGCGGGCATCGTAGACCTGGTCTACGACCTGGACCTCCAGGAAGTGGTTCCCCGAGCCCAGGGTGCCCAGCTGGTCCTTGCCGCGCTCCCGCGCCCTGTGGCTGACGTTGGCAGGGTCGGCCTCGCGCAGCTGTCCTCCGGCTTCGATGCTGTCGAGGTCTGCCGGCGTGCCGAACCCTTTCTCGACGGCCCACCGCGCCCCAAAGCGCAGCACATCGTCGATCTCCTGCATCGACACCCGTACCTTACCGGTGCTGCCGACGCCCGAGGGAACGTTGCGGAACAACGTCTCGACCAGCTCCCGCAGCTTCGGTCGGACCTCCTCCTCGCTGAGGTCGGTCCGCAGCAGCCGGACCCCACAGTTGATGTCGAAGCCGATTCCGCCCGGTGAGATCACGCCGTCATCGGCGCGCATCGCCGCCACGCCGCCCACTGGGAAGCCGTAGCCCCAGTGGATGTCGGGCATCGCCAGGGAATACCGGACGATGCCGGGCAGCGTAGCGACGTTGGCGACTTGTTCGAGGGCCTGGTCCTGGCCGATTTGCCGCAGCATCGACTCATCCGCGTACACCAATCCGGGTACCCGCATGCCCGGCTTGTAGTCGCGCGGGATCTCCCACCGGTAGTCGTCCAGTTTGCGGAGGACCCGTGTCCACTGGGTCGCCATCTCGACCACTCCCGTTGGCTTCTCACTCCCAAAGAAACGGCCCCTCGCCGTCGGGGAGGGGCCTCGAGCGTTTCCCTGATGCACCGCGTCGGCTAGAAGGGAACGGCTTCCACGGCCTTGATCTCGGGAATCTCCTCCCGGATCATGCGCTCGACGCCGGCCTGCAGCGTCATCATAGAGTACATGCAGCCGACGCACGCCCCGGCGAGTCGGATCTGCACGACGCCGTCGGCGACGTCGACCAGTTCGATGTCACCCCCGTCGGCCTGGATATAGGGCCGGATGGTGTCGAGCACCCGCTGGACGCGCTCGTGCAGCGTCGGCTCTACCTGCTGGACGGCCTCGCTCATCGGGTATCCTCCGCCTGCTCGCACGGATCGGGCTCGCCGGGATCGTCCTGCGTCTTGAAGGAGTGCCCGCAGCCACAGGTGGCGACCGCCCTCGGGTTGTGCACCGCGAACCCTTCCCCCATCGGCGTGCGGCGGTAGTCGATCCGCGCGCCCGCCATCACCTTGAAAGTCAACGGATCGACAACGAGACGGACGCCGTGTTGCTCGAGCACACGGTCGCCCTCGCGGACCTCGTCGTCGAACCCCATGCCGTATGTGTAGCCCTCGCAACCGCCCTTGGCCACGAACAGACGCAGGTGGCCTTTGGGCGCGTCTTCCTGCGCCAGAATCTCCTTCAGCTTCCCCGCGGCGGTCTCTGTGATCGTGATCACGGCTGCCTCCAGTGCGGCTGTCCGACTCGATTGTAGGGTTGCCCCCCAGGGGTGTCAAACACCGTGTCGTGTGCTACAATCCGCCTGAATTCGACGGTCCGGCTCTTCGAGCGGGTTTGGAGAAGATCGAGAACGCTCCGGGCGACGGCGCTGCGGCCCGGGAGGGCATGGGTGTGCCCACTGGGAGGGAGATCCACGTGAAGCAGGTGGCGGGTGCGCTCTTCAAGGTGTTCACCGAGACCTTCCAGATCGACAGCACCGAAAAGTACGAGGTTCAGAACATCACGGAGATGGTGCGCAGCCTCCCGGCCCTGGCCGAGGTCACCCACGGGATCGTGCACCTGCAGTCCCTTCACACGACCACCGCACTGTTCTTAAACGAGTTCCAGGGAGCGCTGCTGCACGACATCAAGGAACTGCTCAAGCGCCTGGTCACGGAGACCGACCGTTATCTGCACAACGACCCCGACTACTCCGACTGCGAACGCGGCAACGCGGTCTCCCACCTGCGGTCGCTGCTGGTCGGCAACAGCGTCACGATCCCCATCAGCGAGGGCAAGCTGCTGCTGGGGCGCTGGCAGAGCGTGATCTTCGCGGAACTCGACGGCCCGCAGACCCGCCGCGTCGTCGCCCACGTGATGGGTATCTGAGCGGCTACCCCTGGTCTTGCGTGGCGCCCTGCGCCACCGGTTGGTGTGCGTTCTGCCAGGCGATGATGCCGCCAGCGAGATTGTAGGCCTGGCCGTATCCGCGCTCTCGCAGCCACTCCGTCACCTTCCCGCTGCGCTGACCCGACGCGCAGTAGACGATCACCGGCCGGTCCCGAGCGATCTCGCCGACCCGCTGCTCGACCTCGCCCATCGGAATCCAGCGCATCCCCGGGATGTGCGACTGAGCGACCTCCCACGCCTCCCGGACGTCCACGAGCTGCGCTCCTGCCGCCAGCATCTGCGCCGCCTCGACGGCGCTCACCTCCGCCGGGCTGCGGACAGCCGGAGCCGCGCGGTCGGGCATCGGCACCCCGCAGAACTGCTCGTAGTCGATGAGTTCGCGGATCGTCGGTGCGTCACCGCACACGGGGCAGTCGGGGTTGCGGGCCCACCGGACGTAGCGCACCTCACCGTCCAGCGCGTCAAACAGCATTAACCGGTTGGCCTGCGCCGTCCCGACGCCGAGCAGGATCTTGATCGTCTCGATGGCCTGGTACGTGCCCATGAACCCCGCCACCGCGCCGATGATCCCGCCCTCGGCGCAGGACGGCACGGCGCCGGGAGGCGGCGGTGTGGGGAAGAGGCACCGGTAGCAGCCGCGCCCGGGCAAAAACGTCGTGGCCTGCCCCTCCCAGCGCAGGATGCTGGCGTCCACGAGCGGCTTGCCCAGGAGGACACAGGCGTCGTTCACCAGGTACCGCGTGGGGAAGTTGTCGCTTCCGTTGACCACGACATCGTACGGTTCGAGGATCTTCAGGGCGTTGTCCGATGTCAGCACCGTCGCATGCGGGATCACCCGCACGTCGGGATTGATGTCCTCCAGCGTGCGGCGCGCCGACTGGGTCTTGGGGCGGCCAATGTCGTGGGTGTAGTGCAACACCTGGCGATGCAGGTTGGTGAGGTCCACCCGGTCTCCGTCGACAATGCCGAGCGTCCCCACGCCGGCTGCGGCGAGGTACAGCGCCGCCGGCGATCCCAGCCCGCCGGCGCCGATGATCACCACCTTCGCGTCCAGCATCCTGCGCTGACCCGCAACCCCTACCTCCTCGAGCACGATCTGCCGCGAGTACCGATCGAGCTGTTCTGTAGAAAGCATCGCCCCGGCCGTGATCATGGCCTTCCTCCTGGTCTGCCGACCGAAAACAACGTGAAGGATCGTCGGGATCTGCCCGCGCGCGCGGGAGGCTATGCCCGGGGGGAACCGGGGCGCTCCCGCCGAGGACAGATACACTCGCGCGGGCGGTGGAGCGGAAGCGACGGTGTCATCTCGGCTGCGAACCCTGCCAGGAATCTAGCCCAACGGAGGCGGGGTGTCAAATCTCGTCAGTCTTCCCACGCGGGTTCGACGGCGCAGGCCGCGCACTCCGGCTCCTGGATGGCCACCCAGCGGACGGTCTGGGCCACCTCGTGCCAGTCCACCGCCTCCGGGTGGGTCACCGTCCACCCCGCCATCCAGCGGCCGCGGTGATCGAGGCATGCCAGGACGGCGTCCGCCGCCCCTCCGTACGCCTGCCTGGCGCCGCCGCCCGGGTCATGGACCTGCGGAAACGGCACATCGGAAAAGCCGGACGGGTCAGACCGCAGGACGATCACCCCGGTTCCCCATCTGTCCCACTCCGCCCAATGCCGGACCAACTGGGACGCGATCTGCACGCACCCCGCGCAGCCGGGTCCGTGCAGGAAGACCAGCAGCGCGTCCTGCCAGAGCCTGCGAAGGTGCACGTCAACCGGAGGCGGTGCGGCGGGCGCGCGGGTGCGCGGTCGATGCGCCACCGCCCTCATGCGGTCGCCGTCGCGCGATCCACCTGCTCGTCGGCGTGGTAGCTGGAGCGCACCAGCGGGCCGGACTCGACGTGGCGGAACCCCATGGCCCGTCCGGCGCGCTTGATCTCCGCAAACTCGTCGGGGTGCCAGTAGCGGTGGATCGGCTCGTAGTCGGGGCCCGGACTCAGGTACTGCCCGACGGTCAGGATGTCGCAGCCCACCGCGCGCAGGTCTCGCATCGTCTCCAGGACGTCGTCCATCGTCTCACCCAGTCCCACCATGAGCCCGCTCTTGGTCAGACAGGGATAGCCCCAGGCCTTCACCCGGCGCAGCAGCTCCAGCGAGCGGTCGTAGTCCCCCCCGCTGCGGACGCGGCGGAAGATGTGCCGCACGGTCTCGATGTTGTGGTTGAGGATGTCCGGGCCGGCGTCCAAGACTGTGCGGAGCGCATCGGCGTCCCCCTTGAAGTCGGGGATCAACACCTCGATTCCGCAGCCCGGTACGTAGTCCCGGATCTTGCGGATCGTCATCGCAAAGATCCCCGCTCCCCCGTCCCGGAGGTCGTCCCGGTCGACGGACGTCACGACGGCGTGCCGCAGCCCCATGGCCTGGACCGCCCGGGCCACGCGCTCCGGTTCCTGCCAGTCCAGCTCGCTGGGGAGCCCGTGGGCGATCGCGCAGTACGAGCAGTTCCGCGTGCAGACGTTTCCGAGGACCAAGAAGGTGGCCGTCCGGCGCTCCCAGCAGTCGCCGATGTTCGGACAGCGTGCCTCCTCGCAGACGGTGTGCAGCTTCTGCTCGCGCATGATCCGGACGAGTTCGCTGTAGTTGGGGCCCGTCGGCAGCCTGGCCTTCAGCCAGGGTGGGCGCTGCAGCGGCGTCGGTTTGGTATCGATGGCCACAGGGTGTTCTCCGTGGGGCGGCCGCCGGCCGCCCGTGCTCACCTCGTCACCGGATCGACGGCCTCGAGGCACTCCTTTACCTTGTTGAGGAAGCCCACCGCCACGGCGCCGTCGAAGACGCGGTGGTCGAACGACAGCCCCAGGTGCATGATCGCACGGATCGCGATCGCGTCGTCCCGTACGACCGGCCGCTTCACGATTGCGTCGGTCGCGAGGATGGCCGCCTGCGGGTAATTGATGATCGGCATCGAGAGGATCGAGCCGAACACGCCCGGATTCGTGATCGTGAACGTCCCGCCCTGGACGTCGTCGAGGGCCAGCTTACCCTCGCGCGTGCGGCGCACGATCGCATCGAGCTCCCGCGCCACCCCGACCAGGCTCTTCTCCTCCGCGTGGTGGATCACCGGAACCACCAGGGCGTCTTCGAAAGAGACCGCCACGCCGATGTTCATCGCGCCCTTCTGGACGATCCCCTGTTCCGACCACTGGGCGTTGACGATCGGAAACGCCTTGAGGCCCTCGACGACCGCCCGGACGAACAGCGCCGTGTACGTCAGCCGCACCCCGTTGTGCGCCAGGAAGGCGTCGCGGTTGGCCTCGTACCAGCGCGTCAGCTCTGTGACGTCGGCCTCGACGACGCCGTAGGCGTGCGGGATCTCACGCTTCGCGCGGGCCATGCGGTCGGCGATCGCCCTGCGCACCGCGTCCAGTGGAATCACGCGGTCACCGGACGCGGCCCGCACCTCGGGTGGCTTGGGTGGAGCCGCCGGGGCGGCAGCCGCACCGCGCCGCTCAAGGTATCTGAGGACGTCGTTCTTTGTGATCCGTCCGCCCGCCCCCGTGCCCTCGATGCGCGCGAGTTCTTCCGGGTGGATGCCGTGCTCGTCCGCCAGCCGGCTGACCAGCGGCGACAGCCGCAGCCCGCCCGCCCTGCGCGGGGCGGCCTCGGCGGCCTTCCCGACCGCGGACACCTCCTGGCGTGCCTGTGGCTCTTCTCCGTCGGTCCCAGCGGCCGCGGTGGGTGCTTGTGCCGGCTCCGCGGTCTCCACCAGGGCGATCACAGCGCCAGTGGGAAGCGTCTGGCCTTCCTCGGCCACGATCTCCAGCAGCTTGCCCCCGACCGGAGAGGGCATCTCCACGTTGACCTTGTCGGTGATCAGTTCGACGAGCGGCTCGAAGCGCTGGATCTGGTCGCCGGGTTTCTTCAGCCACTTCCCGATCGTGGCCTCGTAGGTGCTCTCGCCCAGCTGCGGCATCTTCACTTCGGTGGGCATCCCTACGTCCTCCTCATCGACGGCGCCCGCCGACTGTCCTCTTAGTAGTGCGCCAGCTTGCGAACCGCCGAGGCGATCTTCTCCTGGGTGATCCAGAACCACTGCTCCAGGGGTTTGGCGAACGGGATGCCGGGGACATCCGGGCCCGCAAGGCGCGTCACCGGACCGTCGAGGTCCTCGAACGCCTCTTCGGCGATCAGGGCCGCCAGTTCGGCACCGAACCCGACGAAGCGGTTGTCCTCGTAGACGATCAGCGCCTTGTTGGTCTTCGCCACCGAGCCGAGAATCGTCTCCTTGTCCAGCGGTCGGAGGCTCCGGACGTCGACCACCTCCACGTCGATCCCCTCGGCGGCCAGCGCCTGGGCCGCCTGCAGCGACTCGTGCAGCATCCAACCGTACGCGAAGACCGAGATGTCCTTGCCCTCGCGCCGGACCACCGCGGGGCCGATCGGCACCGTGTAGTCGCCCTCGGGAACTTCACCCTTGACGATCCGGTACATGCGCTTGTGCTCCAGGAACAGCACCGGGTCGGGGTCCCGAATGGCCTCCTTCAGCATCCCCTTAGCGTCGTAGGGCGTGTAGGGGGCGACGACCTTCAACCCCGGCACGTGCGCGTAGAAGGCCTCGACGCTCTGCGAGTGGTACAGCGCCGTGCCGTGGGAGCCGCCGTAGGGAACGCGGATCACCATCGGGCACCCGAACGCACCGTTCGAGCGGTAGCGCATGCGGGCCGCCTCGCTCACGATCTGGTCGAATGCCGGATGGATGAAGTCGGCGAACTGGATCTCGGCGATCGGCAGCAGCCCGTTGGCCGCCATGCCGATCGCGCACCCGACGATCGAAGACTCCGCCAGCGGCGTGTCGATGACCCGGTCCTCTCCGAATTTCTCGTACAGGCCCATCGTCACGCCGAAGACACCGCCCTTGCGGCCGACGTCTTCGCCCATCACGATGACCCGCTCGTCACGCTCGAACTCCTCGTGGTGAGCCTGGTTCAGCGCATCCAGGTAACGGATCTCGGGCATCGCTCACCTCCGACGGTCGGTGTCGCCCCTCCACCACACCGGGTCCACGGGGTTGTCCGGGTCAGGGTCGTAGTAGACGTGCCGGGCCGCGGTGGCCGGATCGGGGTCCGGCGCGCGCTCGGCGACGTCGGTGGCCTCGTCGATCTCCCGCTGCACTTCCGCGCGCAGCTGCTGGTCCTTCGCGTCGTCCAGCAGTCCCACCGAGCGCAGATACGTCCCGAAGGTGAGGATGGGATCGCGCTGTCTTGCGGCTTCGATCTCCTCCTTCGGCCGGTAGCGCTCCTGCTGGTCGTCGCTGCTGTGCGACCCCAACCGCTCGACGCGGAACTCGATGAGGGTGGGCCCATCCCCCCGTTTCGCGCGGTCATACGCTTCCTTGGTGACGCGATAGCACTCCAGGACGTCGTTGCCGTCCACGGAGGAACCGGGCATCCCGTAGCCCTGCGCACGCAGCGCGATGCTGGGCACCGCCATCTGCTTGTTCAGCGGGACCGAAATCGCGTATCGGTTGTTCTCCACCGCGAAGATGCACGGCACCTTGTGGATCGCCGCGAAGTTGAGGGCCTCGTGCCAGTCGCCCTGGCTCGTCCCGCCGTCCCCGATGGAGGTGATGACCACCTCCCCGGTTCGCCGGATCTTCGCCGCGTACGCGATCCCCGCGGCGTGGGGGTACTGCGTGCCCACCGGGCTGCTCGTCGACAGGATTTTGTAGCGCGGGTGGCCGTAGTGGGCCGGCATCTGGCGGCCTCCGCTGCTGGGATCCGTCGCCTTCGCCAGCAGCGACAGCAGGATCTCGGCCGGCGACATGCCCTTGACGAGGACCGCCGCCACCGACCGGTAGAAAGGCACGAACCAGTCGTGCTTGCGGTCCAACGGCCACATCATCCCGACCTGCGCGCCCTCGTGCCCGGGCCCAGAGATCACGAACATGGCTTTGCCGGCCCGCTGCAGGACCCACATCCGGTCGTCCAGCGCGCGCGCCAGGACGATGTAGCGGTACATCTCGAGCACGTCGGCGTCGCTGAGGCCCATCTCGAGGTGCTTTGCCTTGGCGGTGACCTCCCGTGCGCTCATCGCAACCCCCTTTGCCCCTTCACCAATGGCCGTCCCCTGCCGATCCATGACGTTCGGTGCCTACATGTGGATCGCCCGACCGAGCGCGTCGAGCGCGGCTTCGTGGATCGCTTCGCCCAGCGTCGGGTGCGCGTGCATCGCATGCGCGATCTCGTGGACCGTGGCCTCGACGCTCCTGCCGAGGATGCCCTCCGTCAGCAGCTCGGTCACCCTCGGCCCCACCATGTGCATCCCCAGGATCTCGCCGTACCGCGCATCCGTCACGATCTTGACGAATCCGTCCCGCTCGCCCAAGATCCGCGCCTTGCCGTTGGCCAAAAACGGGTAGCGACCGACTCTCACGTCGTATCCGCGCTCCCGGGCTTGTGCCTCGGTCAGGCCGAACGAAGCCACCTCCGGATTCGAATACGTGCAGCGCGGAACGGCGTCGTAGTCCAGCGGCTGGAACTCCTGCCCGGCGATGTCCTCCACTGCCCGCACCGCCTCGTGGGAGGCCACGTGCGCCAGCATCGGCACAGCGTGAATCACGTCGCCGACCGCGCGGATGCCGTCTGCAGTCGTGCGGAAACGCTCGTCGGTCCGGATGAACCCGCCGTCCAGCTCCACGCCGACGTCCGCCAATCCCAGGTCGTCGCTCACCGGCCCACGCCCCACGGCCACGAGCAACAGGTCCGCCTCCAGCGACTCGGTCTTGCCCTCCTTCTCCACCCACAGGCGCAGGCCGCCCTCGGCGGGTTCTATCGAACTCAGCTTGGCGCCGGTGTGGATCCGGATGCCACGCCGGCCAAACGCCTTCTCGATCGCGCCGCTCACCTCCTCGTCCTCCCCCGGCAGCACGCGCGGCAGGATCTCGATCATCGTCACCTCGCTGCCGAAGGCCGCGAAGACGCTGGCGAACTCACATCCGATCACACCGGCACCCAGGATCGCCAGCCGCCGGGGAACTTCCTGCAGGAAGACGATGTGGTCGCTGCTGAGGATGCGGTTGCCGTCGATCGACACCCCGGGGATGCTGCGTGGCCGCGATCCGGTCGCCAGCAGGACGTGGTGGGCCTGCAGTTCGGTCTCCGAGCCATCGTTGAGCGACACGTGGACCCGGTTCCGGGCGGCGAGGCGGGCGGTACCGGCGAACGTCGCGACCTTGTTCTTGCGCATGAGAAACTCGACGCCCTTGTGGTTGGCGTCGACGACACGCTGACGGTAGCCCTGGACTCCGCGCATGTCCACGGCGGCGCCTTCGACGACGATGCCGAACTGTGCGGCCCGCCGCGCTTGCTCGACGACGTCGGCGGCATGCAGCAGCGCCTTGGTCGGTATGCAGCCGTAGTGGGTGCACGTCCCGCCGAGTTTGTCCCGCTCGACGATCGCGGTGCGCATCCCCAGCTGCGCCGCCCGGATCGCGCCCACGTAGCCTCCGGGGCCGGCGCCGATCACGACCAGGTCATAGGTATCGGCCATGCGTGCCTCCGTGGTGGGCTGACCGCGCAACGACGTCGTGGGAATTAGAGTTCGAGGCGCGGCCGGAAGCATCCTCCGCACCCATGATACGCGCGCGTTCGAGCGGAGGGGAGGTTGCCTCAGAATGTACCGCGTTTGCGGTGGGCGCGTTCGCTGAACAGGCGGATGATCTGCTGCTCGACGACCGGTGTCATGCCGCGCTCGAAACGCACCGCTTCGCGCCGCGCCACGTCCGGTTCCATCCCCAGCACGTCCTCGAGGAACCGCTGGGACAGGTGGTACCGCCGCTCCTTGCCGAATGCCCGCCGGCCGCCCTCCGGCGTGAGGCGCACGCCCTCCTCGCGCGAGTAGGTCACCAGCCCCAAGCGTTGCAGCCGGCAGACCATCTCGTGCGCGGAGGCCGGCGACACACCCAGCCACCGCGCCAACGCCGTCAGGCTGACGCGCCGCTGGCCAGCCCGCAGGTGCAGCACGCCGCGCAAATACTCCTCGGTCCGCCCGGTGCTCACGGTGTCCCTCCGCACGCCGCGCACACGCCGCGCACCTCTATGTCGACCCAGTTGACCGTGAACCCCTCCGGGACGTTGCCCGCGAACCCGGCCGTCGCCACCGGCTCGGGGAGGTCGTAGGCACGCTGGCAGCGTTCGCAGACGAAGTGCGCGTGTGGAGTCGTGACCGCGTCGTATCTGCGGAACTCGCCGGTGACGATCTCGCGCACCAACCCCGCCTCCCGCAGCACCCGCAGGTTCCGGTACACCGACCCCAGGCTGACCCGCGGCAGGTGTCTGCGCACCGACGACAGGACCTCCTCGGCGCTGGGATGGCTGCGCGAGGCCCGAAGCGTCTCGAGGATGACCCTCCTCTGAGGCGTCATTTTTATGGGAATGAGAGTCATTCTCATATTCCAAGGATACCCCACGCACTATCTCCCTTCCTGCCTGAGGGGGCTCCAGGAATCGACGCAGGTGCGGGGGAAGAACTTGGGACGACGAGGTCACGGGCCGCCCTCGGGGGCGGTCCTCCAACGGGATCCGAAGGAGCGTCTTTCGATTCGATGACTCCGGCAGAGCAGATCGCGCAGTTCGTCGCCAGCGGCATCGTCAACGGGGCCATCTACGCGCTGCTCGGGCTCGGGCTGGTCACGATCCACGCCGTGACGCGGACGGTCAACGTCGCCCAAGGCGAGTTCGCAGCCTTCGGCGCGCTGCTGGCCGCCTCCGTCGTGGCCGCGGGTCTGCCGGTCGGCCTGGGGTTGGTGATCGCCGTACCGGCTTCGGCAGCGCTGGGCTGGGCCCTGTACCACTTCGGGATCCGGCCCGTGGGGACGGCTCCTCCGATCGTGCTGCTCATCGTGACCATCGCGGCCCACCTCGCCCTCAAGGGCATCTTGCTGATCGGCTGGGGCACCGACCCCTACAACCTCCCGCCGTTCACCATCGGCGAGCCCGTGCGCATCGCCCAGGCCGTCGTCAGCCGACAGAGCCTGTGGGTCGTCGGTGCCGTGATCGTCGTGCTCGCCGTCTTGTACCTGTTCTTCACCCGTACGCTGCTGGGTCGGGCCCTGCGGGCCTGCGCGGTCAACGACACCGCCGCGCGCCTGGTGGGGATCCGCGTGGAGGCGATGGGCGCGCTGGCGTGGACGCTGGCGGGAGCGCTGGGAGGACTCGCCGGTGTGCTGATCACACCGGTCGCCCTAGCGACGTACGACATGGGGTTACTGTTGGGTCTGAAGGGCTTCGTGGGAGCTGTGGCCGCCGGCTTCGTGAGCTATCCGCTCACGGTGCTGGCGTGCGTGCTGTTCGGCGTCGTCGAGTCCCTCGGCGCCGGGCTGGTTTCGTCCCACTATCGGGACGCCATCGCCTTCGGCGTCCTGATCGGGGCGATGCTCTGGCGCGCGGCGCTCGCGCTGCGCGAGGGTGTACTGGTTAGCGAGGAGGCGGCACAGGAGTGAGCGCCCGGTGGTCCACCCTGGCGTTCGTCGCGCTGCTGGTCGCGCTGCCCTGGCTGGTGGCCGGGCGCCTGTCGTTGAGCATCTTCCTGATCGTGGCGCTGCACGGTCTGATCGCCATCGGGCTGACGCTGCTGGGCGGGCAGGCAGGGCAGGTCTCCTTGGGCCAGGCGGCCTTCTACGGGGTGGGCGCCTACATCTCCGCGATCACGACGCTGCGACTGGGTCTGGATCCCTGGGTGGCCATGCCGCTGGCGGGCGGGGGCGCCGCGCTGCTCGCCTACTTCGTCGGCGCGCCTGTGCTGCTGCTGCGCGGACACTACCTGGTCCTGGGCACCCTCGCGCTGAACGTCATCATCGAGGTCGTGCTGCGCAACTGGCAGGAACTCACCGGCGGAGCCAACGGCCTGACCGGGATCCCGCCGCTGCACCTCGGCCCACTGGGTCCGCTGCGCGGCAACGTCCCCTACTACTACATCGCCTGGGCCCTCGTGTTGTCCGCGCTGTGGCTGGGGCGGAACCTGATCACCTCCCGCACCGGCCGGGCGCTCGCCGCAATCCGGGCCAGTGAGGTCGCCGCCGTCTGCATGGGGATCTCGCCGCCGCGCTACAAGGTGAGGGTCTTCGCCCTCAGCGCCACCATGGCGGCGCTGGCCGGCAGCGTTTACGTGCACTACCTGAGTTTCGTCAGCCCGTCGCCGTTCGCGTTCGAGGTCTCCATCGGGATCCTGGTCATGAGCGTCCTGGGAGGCATGATGCACCTCCCCGGTGCCGTCCTCGGAGCCGCCCTGCTGACGCTGTTGCGCGAGGCGCTGCGCTCCACCCTCCCGCAGTTCTTCCGCGGCGGCGCGTCCGCCGAGTACGAGATCGTGGTCTTCGGACTGCTGCTGGCCGCCGTCATCATCTTCGCGCCCGGCGGTCTGTGGCCGTACGTCGCGCGCCTTGGAGGACGCGGCCCCAAGCAGCCGGTGACCGCCGTCGAACCCGCGGCCGCCCCGGCACCCCAGGCGGATCCTCCTTCTCCGGCGCACGGGATGCGCAGCGGGGGCGCCCGATCCCGGACGCCCAGCGACGGGTCGGCGACGGAGCTGCCTCTGTTGCGGGTCCAGGGGCTGACGAAGCGGTTCGGCGGCCTGGTGGCGGTGAACCACCTGTCGTTCGACGTCCGGCGCGGCGAGATCTACGGCATCATCGGCCCCAACGGCGCCGGCAAGACCACCGCGTTCAACCTGATCTCGGGCGTGATCCGTCCGACGTCCGGGACCGTGACGTTCGACGGGCGCAGGATCGACCACCTGCCGCCGGACCAGATCGCGCGCCTGGGCATCATCCGGACGTTCCAGACCCCGAAACTGGTGCCGGACCTGTCGGTCGTCGACAACGTCCGCGTCGGCCTGCACGGCCAACTCCGTGCGGGGTTTTTCTCGTCGATGGCCGGTTTCAACCGCGCGGAAGAGCAGCAGTCCCTACAGGAGGCCCTCGCGCTCCTCCACAAGGTGGGCCTCGACCGCCGTGCCGGCGACCCGGCCGGGGCGCTGCCGTTCGGCGACCTGCGGCTCGTTGAGATGGCACGTGCGCTCGCCGCCCGGCCCCGGCTGCTCTTGCTCGACGAGCCGGCGTCGGGACTGACGGCCGCGCAGCGGGCGCACCTCGGGCAACTGATCCGTGAGATCCGGGAAGAGGGAATCACGGTCGTGCTCGTGGAACACGACGTCCGGATGGTGATGGGGCTGGCCGACCGTGTCCTCGTACTGAACTACGGCGAGCGGCTCGCCGAGGACCGGCCAGACGACGTGCAGCGGGACCCCGCGGTGATCGCGGCCTACCTTGGCGAGGAACTCGTGGGGGCCGCACAGCAGAGCCGACCGTAGGACGGCACTCGGCGGCCGGAGGCGGCAGCGTTGCAGCAACCACGGGCGAAGTCCACAGCGGGCGGGGCGCTGGCCGTGCGCGATCTGCAAGCGCGCTACGGACAGGTGCGGGCGCTGCACGGCGCCGCGCTGGAGGTACAGCCGGGCGAACTCGTCGCGATCATCGGGCCCAACGGTGCGGGCAAGACGAGCCTGCTCAACGCCATCATGGGGCTGCTACCGGCCACGGGGTCGGTGCTCTTGGACGGAGAGGAACTGTCCGGCGTCCCCACCGAACAGCGCGTGTGGCGCGGGATGACCCTAGTCCCCGAGCGCCGCCAGCTGTTCGGATCGTTGAGCGTGCGGGACAACCTGCTTCTGGGTGCGTTCCACCGGCGCCGCGAGGGCGCCGGCGTCGCGGCGGACATGGAGTTCGTCTTCGCCCACTTTCCGGTTCTGCGCGAGCGCCAGCGGCAGATCGCGCGCACGCTGTCCGGGGGCGAGCAGCAGATGCTCGCGATCGGGCGCGGACTGATGAGCGCGCCGCGCCTGCTGATGATGGACGAGCCGTTGCTCGGTCTGGCGCCGCTCGTCGTGCGGGAGATCCTCGAGGTCGTCCGCGCCTTGAGCGCCCGGGGATTGTCCATCCTGCTCGTGGAACAGAATGCGAAGGCGGCCCTCGCGGTGGCCGATCGGGCCTACGTCATGGAGCGCGGCACGGTCGTACTGCACGGATCGGCGTCCCGACTCGCCGGGGACCCCAAGGTACAGGCGGCCTACCTCGGCGGGCATCTGGAGGAGGACAGGGGGTGAGACGGATGGCACGGCTGTTGTGGATAGCGGTCTTCATCGCGGCGCTGCTCGCGGCACCGGTGACCGCGCAGGTCGGGGCGATTCGGATCGGAGTCGTCGTCGACATCACGGGACCGGCGTCCTCGCTGGGCGTGCCCGAGCGCAACACGGTCCAGCTCTACGAGAACGACCTGGGCTTCGCGCAGATACCGCGCGGACGGGTGCCGATCCGGTGGGTGGTCACCGACGGCGAGTCCGACGTGACCAAGACGGTGGTCGCGGTGCGGCGCTTCATCGAGGAGGAGCGCGTCGCAGCCGTCGTCTGCTGCACGACCAGCCCCGCCAGCCTGGCGATCATCGGCACGGTGCAGAGCGTGGGCATCCCCAACATTTCGCTGGCCGCCGCGGCCACCATCGTCGAACCGGTGCGGGAGCGCTTCTGGGTCTTCAAGACGCCGCAGACCGACCGGATGATGATCGACGTGCTCACCGACCACATGCGCAGGCTCCGGATCAGCCGCATCGCCTTCTTGGGGTTCGACGACGCCTTCGGCCAGGGCGGAGCCGTCGAACTCGACCGCTTGGCGCCCGCCAAGAACATCGAGGTCGTGGCCAAGGAGTTCTTCGCCCGAACCGCCACCGACGTGAGCGCGCAGATCGTGCGGGCGATGGGTCGGAACCCGCAGGCGATCCTGATCTGGGCCATTCCTCCGGGCGCCAACGTGGCCAGCAAGAACATCCGCGATCTGGGGATCCGGCTGCCCGTCTACCACAGCCACGGGGTCGCGAACAAGACGTTCCTCGATCTGGGCGGCCCCAACGTCGAGGGGGTGTACCTGCCGGCCGGAAAGGTGCTGGTCGCCGAGCAGCTGAACGTCAACGACCCGCAGCGGCCGGTCCTGCTGGAGTACGTGCGCCGCTACGAGAGCCGGTTCGGGCCCGGTACGCGCAACACATTCGGCGGACACGCGCTGGACGCGATGCTCATCCTGAAGCCAGCGATCGAGCGGGCGCTGCGCCGCGGCGTCGATCCCGGTAACGTGGCGGCGTTCCGGCGCGCGATCCGGGACGAGATCGAGACCAACACCAAGGAGCTGATCGGGATCACCGGGGTGTTCAACTTCTCGCCCGAGGACCACCTGGGGCTGGACAAGCAGCGCGCCGCGGTCATGCTGCAGGTGCGGCGGGGCAACTGGGCCTGGCTGCGGTAGGCGCTAGGGGATCGCCCCGATCTCGCGGAACGTCTGGGTCAGGCGTTCACGGGGGACGACGACCTGGACGTTGCGTCCGTCGCCGATCTTGCCGCGCTCGTTGAACGCCTCCAGGCGGCAGTATACGCGCCGGCCCTCCACGCGCTCGAGGACCGCCCGCGCGCGCACCCGCATGCCCACCGGTGTGGGCGCCAGATGAACGACCTCGACCGCGTGGCCGACGGCGTCCTCGTCCTCTTCCAAGAAGGGCAGCAGGAGCTTCCGGCTGGCCTCTTCGAGGTGCTTGACCATCGTCCACGTCGAGTAGACGGGGTGGACCATGCCCAGCTCGTCGAAGTTGGCCACCATCGCCTCGGTCACGACGATGTGGACCTCGGCGCTCGTTCCCGGTACCAGACCTGCACGCATGCCCCACCTCGAAGGCGGCATCAGGGATTGGCGGTCGGCACGTCGATCAGATCCACGAACAGGTGCCCCTCACGTTCCAGCCGCGCGCCCAGACCGAACCGGACCGGCCGGGCGAACAGCGGACCGTCGAAGACGAACGTGTGGTACTCACCGAACTCCCCGCACGGGTCGGCGCCCCGTGCGCAGATCTCGGCCAGGAGGTCTCCGTCGAGCTCCCGGCCCACCCAGGTTGCCTCGGCACGGGAGAGGTCGACGGCGGTCACCACCGCCCGATACCCCGCAGCCAAGAACTCGCGCACCAGCGAGGCGGGCGAACTGCCCCACAAAGGCTCGCGGTGTTCGAAGCCCCGGGCATACGTGTGCTGCTCATACCAGCCCCGGACGTCGCTCAGATGGACGTTGCCGAACAACACCCCCCGCGCGCCCCGCTTCCACAGGTCGTCGAGCGCGCGGACGAACACAGGCTCGAAGGCGTCGGGATGCGTGTGGTGCTGGACCAGCGGGATTCCGATCGCGCGCGCCTGCGCCTGGATCCACTCGGAACGGACCCCGTGGAAGCGGACCCGCCCGCTGGCGCCCTCGTAGATGTTGAACAGCCAGCGCACCTGCAGGCCCTGGGCGCGGGCGCGGTGGAGGGCGAGGGTCGAGTCCTTGCCCCCCGACCAGGCCAGCGCATACGCCCGGCGGGCTATCGCCTCTTTTGGTTCTGCACCCTCGGCGGGACTCACAGCCACGCCGCCAGCCGCTCCTGTTCGAAGGCACGCTTTTCTTCCAGTACCCGCTCGCTCGGCGAAGACACCCGCACGTCCGGCGCGGGCAGGGCCAGGAAGTCGCCGTGAACCTTGGCAGCCATCCCCCCGCCCACTTCGATGAAACAGTAGCCCGCCCCGCTGAAGGTGGCCCCGGTCTCCGTCAGGCCAAGTTCGCGCAGGATCTGCGAGACCGCCACCTGAGCCTGGGACTCCGCGAACACCCCGGCCTTGGGCAAAGGCATGCCGTTGGGCATGAGGATCTCGGTGACGTCGCCGACCGCGAAGACTCCGTCCAAGCCCGTGCGCATCGTCCGGGGATCGGGGCGTATCCACTCGCTGTGTGAGGTCAGGCCACTGTCTTTGACGACCGCCGGGGGTCGGTGCGGTGGCACAGCCACCAGCAGGTCGAACTCGACTGCGCCGTCCTCAAACACGACCCGGCCGGCTTCGATCCCCCGCACCCTGCGGTTGGGCTCGAAGCGGATTCCCTTCGCGGCGAGCTGCCCCTCGACGGCGGCGCACGCGTCCGGTCCGGCCACGGGGAGCGACGTCGGCTGGGGCGTAAACGCCACCATTTCCACCCGGTCGCGCACCCCGCGGCGGCGGAAGTGATCGTCCATCAGCATCACGGCCTCGTAGGGCGCCGGAGGGCACTTGTAGGGAAGCCCGAGGATCCCCACGGCGACGCGACCGCCAGCAAACTCGGCCACGCGCGGTGCGAGCCGCTCCACCTCGTCGGCGTCGTAGAGGTTCAACGCGTGCTCGAAGCCGGCGACCAGATCCGGGCGTGGCTGGGCGCCCAGCGCGACGATGAGGAAGTCGTACGGCAGTTCCTCGCGGGCGGTCCGCACCCGCTTCCGATCGGGCTCGATCGCCACGACCTCGTCGTCCAGCCACACAGCGCCGTGCTTGCGGACGCCGTCGAGGGGGCGCGCGCCTTCCTGCCGCGTGCTCCGGCCGGTCAGCATCCACAGCTTGCGTAACCCCATCAGGAACTCGCGCCGACGCTCGACGAGCGTCACGCGGTGTCCGGCGTGCGCCGCCGGCGCCACAGCCGCGGCGGCCGCGAGGCCACCGAATCCCCCGCCCAGGATCACGATGTCGGCCATCCGATTCCCTCCTGCAGAACCCAGCGAAGGTCCAGACTCGAGCGTAAGGCCTGCGGGCAGGTGAGTCCACCGTCCCTTCGGCTCTCCACACTGTCCCCACAATGCACAGGCAGCGAATGGGGTTTCGCGAAGAGATTTTCCCGATTGCGCCCCTCGGCCCGGCGTGTTAGCGTACAGCTGCCAGCGGAAGCGCGGCACCGAGATGGGAGGAGGTACTCCGCGAGGAGCGACCCGGCCTAACTCGGAGCAAGCGGGCCGCTGGCGTATTTGTGCCCGCCCACGGCCCCGCGGATGCTATCCTAACCCTCGGATGCTCCCGGCAACGGCTCTTCTGCAGCGGCACAGGCGCCGATCCGTCCCCGTCTCGATCGGAGGGGTGGTGGTGGGCGGCGGCGCGCCGGTCGTCGTGCAGTCGATGACCAACACCGACACCGCGGACGTGGACGCGACGGTCGCCCAGATCCGGGCGCTCGCAGCGGCGGGCAGTGAACTCGTGCGCGTGACGGTGAACAACGACGAGGCCGCCCGCGCTGTGCCCCGCATCGTGGACCGGCTGCGCGAACGCGGCCCCTGCGTGCCGATCGTCGGCGACTTCCACTACAATGGCCACCTGCTGCTCACCCGACACCCCGCGTGCGCTCGGGCGCTGGACAAGTACCGGATCAACCCGGGCAACGTGGGGCCGGCCCGCCACGACCGCAACTTTCGCGCGATCGTGCAGACCGCAATCGAGCACGGCAAGCCGGTCCGGATCGGGGTCAACTGGGGGTCGCTGGACCGGGAACTGCTCACGGAGATGATGGAAGAGAACGCCGCGCGCCCGGACCCCTTCGACGCGCGCGGAGTCACGATCGCGGCGATGATCGAGAGCGCGCTGCGCTCCGCCCGGTTTGCTGAGGACTGCGGGCTGCCACACGACCGCATCGTACTCAGCGCCAAGGTCAGCGCGGTGCCGGACCTGATCGAGGTCTACCGGCGGCTGGCTGCCCTCTGCGACTACCCGCTGCACCTGGGGCTCACCGAGGCCGGCATGGGAATTAAGGGAATCGTGGCCTCGGCGGCCGCGTTGGCCGTCCTGCTCAACGAGGGCATCGGCGATACGATCCGCGTCTCGCTCACTCCCCCACCCGGCGGCGACCGAACGGAGGAGGTGCGCGTCGCCCAGCAGATCCTGCAGTCCCTGGAGATCCGTTCCTTCGTCCCGCAGGTCTCCGCGTGCCCGGGCTGCGGCCGGACCACGAGCACCTTCTTCCAGGAGATGGCCGATCGTGTGCAGTCCTACATCCGGGATCGCATGCCGCTGTGGCGGGAACGCTACCCCGGCGTCGAAGAGATGAAGGTAGCGGTCATGGGGTGCGTCGTCAACGGCCCCGGCGAGAGCAAGCACGCCAACATCGGGATCTCGCTGCCCGGCACGTTCGAAGAACCCAGCGCCCCGGTGTACGTCGACGGCCGCCTGGTGGCGACTTTGCGTGGGGAGCGCATCGTCGAAGAGTTTCTGGCCGTCCTCGAAGGATACGTGGCTTCGCGCTACGGACAGTCGGCCTCCGCCCGGCAAGAGGCGTCAAAGTAGCAGGATTGACACCTGATCCCGCCGGTGCTACCGGTAGAGATGGGGGTGCAGACCCCCAACCGTAAGGGAAAGGAGGTGAAGCCGGATGGTGTGGGGCAACTGGCTGAACTTCCTGATCGGGCTGTGGTTCGTCGCGGCGCCGTTCGTCCTCGGGCTCCAGCACATGCAGACCGTGATGGCTACGAGCATCGTCGGCGGCTTGATCCTCGTCATCCTGGGAGCCTGGGCGGCAACGAACGAAGAGGCGCGCCGCAAGGTCTGGATCCAATACGTGAACGGCCTCGTCGGGGTCTGGTTCGTGATCGCCCCCTGGGTCCTGGGCTTTGCGGACATCGCCGCCGCGATGTGGACCTCCCTGATCGGGGGACTGGTGGTGGTCGCCATCTGCGCCTGGCTCGCGTTCAGCGAACTGCCCAGGGAGACGGCGACACACCGCTGACTCCTGGACCCTCGCAGACGTCTATGGTATGATCTGCGGCCATAGGGGCCTGCGGGGGGTTTTCGTGCTGAAATTCCTCGTCGCCACCGCCGTACTCTTCGGCTGGTGCATGTGCCTGACGTGGACTTCCCTCCGCGCGCTTCGCGTCCCGGAGGAGGAACACGCGATCGCCGGGGTCTTCATGGGCGCAGCATTCGCGCTGCTCGGGATCGTCCTCGTCCAGCCGTTGTTCTGACGTCGAACCTGCAAGCCCCTTCCGCTCCCGGCGCCCTGTGCGGGGCCTGTTCAGGCGATGCCCTGCTCGCGCAGCGACAGGCGGTCAAAGTAGATCCGCTCGCCGGCGAACTTCTCGTGTTGCGGATCCCACGGGAAGTATATGAGGATCGTCAGGCGCGCCGACCGGCCCGTCGGCGCGACACCCATCCATGGTCCCCGGTGGGTCCCGGTCATCTCCGCAACCTCGATGACGCCCTGGGGGCCGATCACGATGTCCGTCATGCGGAAGTGCACGTCGGGGAACGCAGCCAGGAAACTCAGGTAGAAGTCGCGCGCCCCGTTGTGGCCCTCCCAGCGATGCCCGGTCGGCACGATCTCGTAGACGCAGTCGGGCGAGAGGGTGTCGATCAACCCCTGCAGGTCCCGCGCGTCCTCCGCCTTCGAGTGTTGGATCCACAGGCGCCGGATCTTCTCGTACAGCTCGGGCGTGATCCGCCAGTCCAGCCGCTCCTGGATCGTCGCGTCTGCCATCCTCCGCCTCCCCGCCGGACGGTGCGTTCGCCGAGTGGACGCCCCCGTCCTTCTCCCTCGACGGTACCTGGTCTGCGCCCTCGGTCAAGAGCACGGAGGAACTGCATGCGGCGCCGGCGGCATGTCGTACAATGGACATTGTGGGGCGAAATGAGGTCGCCACACTGGCCGGCGGCTGCTTCTGGTGTCTGGAAGCCGTCTTCGACGAGGTGCGGGGCGTGGTGAACGTCGTCTCCGGCTATGCCGGCGGTCACGTACCCAACCCCGCCTACGAGCAGGTCTGCACGGGCACCACCGGACACGCAGAGGTCGTGCAGGTGACCTTCGACCCGGAGGTCATCTCGTACCGGGACCTCCTGCAGATCTTCTTCGCGATCCACGACCCGACGACCCCGGACCGACAGGGCCCCGACGTCGGCCCGCAGTACCGATCGGCGATCTTCTACCACGACGACCGACAGCGCCGGATCGCCGAGCAGGTGATCGAGGAACTGGGATCCCGAGGGATCTGGGACGATCCCATCGTGACCGAGGTCACGCCGCTGCAGGCGTTCTACCCTGCGGAGGACTACCACCAGGAGTACTTCCGCCGCAACCCCGACCAGCCCTACTGCCGGGCGGTCGTAGCACCCAAGGTCGCCAAGTTCCGCAGGGAGCACCTCGACAGGCTGAAGATGGTGTAGGGTTCGCGGTGTTGCGGGTCCCCCTTCGTCGCGCCGGGCACCGCCTGGAAGTCTGCGGCCGCTCCGTCACCCGCAAACCCATCCGTAGACTGAGAAGGAAACCATCGATGCATGGGGGGCATGGGGGCGTGACCGAGGGGCCGTGGTGGCAGACGTCATCGAGCTGACCGGCGGCTCCGGCTACCTCCCGGGTGCGGTCAACGTCGGGGTCGTGGCGACCGCCGACGGCGGAGCGGTCCTGATCGATACCGGGGCGGACGCCGACTACGGACGGACGATCCGCAAGGCCCTGGCAGCCCGCGGCCTGACGCTGCGCGCGATCGTCAACACGCACTCCCACGCCGACCACTACGGGGGCAACGACTACCTGGTCCGCAACCTCGGTGCCCCGGTGTGGGCGCCGGCCGTCGAGGAGGCCATCCTGCGCTACCCCTACCTGGAGCCGGCGTACCTGATGAGCGGAGCCTCCCCGATGCCGGAGATGCTCAACAAGTGGTTGATGGCCAAGCCCTCGCCGGTCGATCACGTTTACGAGACGACCGACGGGGAACTCCACGTCGCGGGCGTTGGCCTCGCAGTGCACCGAGCCGACGGGCACGCGATCCGGCAGGCCGCGATCGGATGCGGAGCGGTGTGCTACGCGGCGGACGCCTTCTTCGGTCCGGAGGTACTGGACAAGTACCAGATCCCCTTCGCGCACGACGTCGCCGGACAGATCGCCACGCTGGCGCGGCTGCCCGGCTGGGACTACGCGTGGTTCGTCCCCGGCCACGGCGAACCGGTCCCCCGGGAGGAGATCGAGGGCGTGGCGGCGCGCAACCTCGCGGCGGTGCGCCGAGCATCGGACATCGTGCGCGAAGCCCTCGGCGGTACCACGAGCGAGGTCGTCCACGCCGTCACCGCCCGGCTGAAGACACCGCCCACCAACCTGTCGACGTACGTGTTGATGCACGCCACCGTGCTGGCGCACCTCGTCCACCTCGCCCGGGAAGGGGCAGCGGAAGCGCTCGTGGAGTCCGGCAAGCTGATCTGGCGGAAGCGGTAGCCGACCGGACGGTCAGCGGAAGTCGCGGCTGGTGGGGGCAGGCGGGCGGCGCAACCGGGGTCGCCACAGGGATTCGCAGACGATGTGCACGACACCCTGTTGCTTCTGGACATACCCACTCGTACCCAAAAACGCGGCCGCCTTGGCCAGCGCGGAATACGTCTCGAACACCGACGGCCAGACGACGAGGTTCACGAAGCCGGTCTCGTCCTCCAGCGTCATGAACGTCACGCCCGACGCGGTCCCCGGGGTCTGCCGACAGATCACCAGCCCGGCGTAACGCACCCTCGTACCGTCCAGCATGGACTGCACCGTTCGGGCATCCGGCAGCCCCAGCGCGCGCAGCTCCTCCCGTAGCGGCTCCAAAGGGTGGCCGCGGGGGCTGTGGGACGTGCGGTCGTAGTCCCACGCCACTTCCTCGAACCGGCTCAGCGCCGCGAACGCGGGGATCCGTTCCCGGATCCGGATGGGCAGCGAGATCCCGCGCCGCCTGAGGAGCGCCCGGACCTGCCACAGGGCCTGCCGGCGATCGATCCCGAACCCCTCGAACGCGCCGGCTTCCGCCAGCGCCACCAGCGCGCCTTCGTCCAGTCCCGTGCGGCGGACGAAGTCGTCGAGGGAAACGAACGGCGAGCGCGCGCGGGCGGATGCGATCCGCCGCCAGTCCCCCTCCCCCAGCCCTTTGACGTAGCGGAGGCCCATCCGGACGGCGTAAGCCCCAGGTTCGAGGGTACACCCCCACTCGCTGTGGAGCACGTCTACCGGCAGCACCGCGACGCCGTGACGCCGGGCGTCCTCGACGATTGTCGCCGGCGCATAGAACCCCATCGGCTGGGCGTTGAGCAGAGCGCAGACGAACTCCGCCGGGTAGTGGCATTTCAGGTAGGCCGCCGCGTAGGCGATCAGGGCGAAACTGGCCGCGTGAGACTCGGGGAAGCCATACTCGCCGAAGCCGCAGATCTGCTGGAAGACGCGCTCGGCGAACTCGGGCGCGATCCCCTTGGCCTGCATACGGGAGATCAGCCGCTCGCGGTGTCGCTCGATGCGGCCGGTCCTTCGCCACGCCGCCATGTCGCGGCGCAACTGGTCGGCCTCGCCGGGCGTGTAGTCGGCGGCCGTGACCGCCAGCCGCATCACCTGTTCTTGGAACAGCGGCACACCCAGGGTCTTGCGCAGCACCGGTTCCAGACAGGGATGCGGGTAGTCCACGGGTTCGATGCCGCTGCGGCGCCGCAGGTAGGGGTGCACCATGCCGCCGGTGATCGGCCCCGGCCGGACGATGCTGATCTGGACCACCAGGTCGTAGAAGTTCTGCGGTCGCAGCCGGGGCAACATCGCCATCTGCGCGCGGCTCTCGATCTGGAAGACACCCACGGTGTCCCCGCGGGAGATCATGTCGAACGTCTGTGGGTCGTCGGGCGGGATCGTCGCCATCGACAGTTCCACGCCGCGGTGTCGCTTCAGCAGATCGAAGCACAGGTCGAGGTGGGTGAGCGCGCCGAGCCCCAGCAGGTCGACCTTGAACAGCCCCAGGTCCTCGAGGTCGTCTTTGTCCCACTGGATCACGGTACGGCCGGGCATCGCCGCCCGCTCGACCGGTACGATCTCGCAGACCGGTTCGCCGCCGAGCAGGAAACCCCCGGGGTGAATCGAGAGGTGCCGCGGGAAGCCCTGGATCTCGGCCGCCAGCCGCATCAGGTGCTCGTGCCCGGGTACCGCCGGGTCGAGCCCGGCCTCGACGAGCGCCCGAGGGTCCGGGGCGTCGGAATGCAACAGCATCCGCGCCAGCCGGTCCAGCGAGGTCGGCGGCAGGCCCAGGGCCTTTCCCACGTCGCGTACCGCGGACCGTGCGCGGTAGCGGACGACGTTGGCGACCATCGCCGCCCGCTCTCGCCCGTACCGGTCGTAGACGAACTGGATCACCTCCTCGCGCCGGTTGTGCTGGATGTCCAGGTCGATGTCGGGCGGTTCGGCCCGCTCCCGGGATAAGAAACGCTCGAACAGCAGCTCCACGCGCTCGGGGTCGACCTGGGTGATGCCCAGGCAGTAGCAGACCGTCGAATTCGCCGCCGATCCGCGCCCCTGGCAGAGGATGCCCCGGTGGCGGCAGAACTCGACGATCTCCCACATCGTCAGGAAGTACCCGCCATAGTCCAGTTCCTCGATCAGGGCGAGTTCCCGCTCCAGCTGCGATGCGACCGCATCCGGGAGGCGGTCGCCGTAACGTGCGCGCGCTCCGGCAAACGTCAGGTGCCGCAGCCACTGCGAGGGGTTCGTCCCGTCCGGCAGGCGCTGTGCAGGATAGCGGTACCGCAGTTCGGTCAGCGAGAAGGTGCAGCGCGCGGCCACCTCCTCGGTGCGGGCCACGGCGGATGGGTCGTCGGCGAACAGCGAGCGAAAGGCGTGGGGGGATTTCAGGTCGTGCTCGGCGTTGGGCCGGATCCGCCGCCCCGCCGCAGCGAGCGCGACGCCATATCGGATGCACGTCAGGACGTCCTGCGCCGGACGGCGCGACGGCGTGTGGTAGAGCACCTCGGTCGCGGCGACCACCGGGGTCCCGTAGTGTGCAGCCTGCTCCCGCACCCATGCCTCCGTCCGCACCTCCTCGGCCCGCCGGTGCCGGGCGACCACCGCGTACAGCCGGTCGCCGAACGCATCGTGCAGCGCAGGCAGCGGGCAGGCGGAAGTAGCGGATCGGCGGCCCGCGGCCGACCGATGGCTGCCATTGCCCCACAGGGCGATCAGGCCCCCCGCGTGCGTGCAGACTTCTTCCCAGGTGACCGAAGACGTGCCCTTAGGGGAGCGCAGGCGGCCCGCTGTGACGAGGCGGCAGAGGTTGGCGTATCCGGTCCGGTCCTGCACCAGCAGGACGATCGTCGCACCGTCTGTCACTGTCACCTCCGATCCGACGATCAGGTGGACACCGAGATCACGCGCGCGGACGTGGGCGCGCACGACGCCGTACACCCCGTCGCGGTCGGTGAGCGCCAGCGACCGCAGTCCGAGTCGGTGCGCCTGTTCGACCAGTTCGTCGGGATGGCTCGCCCCTTCCAAGAACGAGAAGTTGGACTTGCACCACAGCGGAACGTACGCCACGGCGGACGCGCTACTCCACCCGCCCGTGCCAGAACCAGCGGCGGCGGACGCGGTCGTAGTACACCCACAGCAGGTGCCCTCTTTTCGTGCGGACGAAGTAGTACTCCCGGTGGACCTCGCGCCGCCACCAGCCGCCGGACACGACGTAGGGACCCCACAGATCGGTGACCGCCCCGCCCTCCACACCCAGGATCAGCCACCCATCGTCGCGCACATCTCGCGGCGGGGAGGGCAGCGGAATCGGCTTGCTGAAGATCCGCCGCACCGCCGCAGGCATCCCGACCCCCGGGCGGGGGAGCGTGACGGCGTCGATCGGCTCCCACGCGAACTGCGCCTCCGGCAGGTGCCCGTCGCAGACGACGGCCCGGACCACGGCCGCCTCGCCGAACTCGGTACGCAGGCGCGCCAGCGCGCGGTCGGCCGCTTCTAGGTCGCGGTGCGGGTGAGCAGGAAAGAACCCGACCTGCTCGGCTGGAGCATCCGTACCGCGCGCGGTGAGCACGATCTCGGAGTATCCGACAGATCCCCGATTCCCGACCTCCGATTCCAGCCTCAGGCGCACGAGGTCCAGGATCCGCAGTTCGTCGAGGGTCGGTGAGGCCGGCCGGATGTTGTGCGTCCGCCACCTCGCTCCGTCCGGTCGCAGCCGCAGTTCCAACTCGACCAGCGCCTGGCCCCGCGAGCCCAATGCCGCGAGCATCGGTGCAAGCAGCCGCTTGATCGCGAACAGCAGCCGCGTCCGGTCCGTCTCCGGGTTGTCCAGGACGAGCCGCCGCTGTACCGGTCGGACTTCCGGAAGCGGGCGCAGCGGCGCCGGGAGGTCACCGGAGGCCATTTGGTGCAGACGGTGGGCCTGGGGTCCGAACCGCTCCCGCACGCCTTCGAGGGGCAGACGCAGGAAGTCGTCCACAGTCCGCACCCCGAGCCTGTCGAGCGCGTCGCGCAGGTCTGGATCCGTATCCAGCTCCGCCAGGCGGACCCTGCGGGCTGTCTCCTGCTCGCTGTATGGATCGTCGAAGACGATCACGCCGTCGTGCGATCGCGCCACCGCGTACGTCCCGAACCGCGTGAAGCCGACCGCCACCGACGCCCGAAATCCCACTCGCTGGAGGTCCTGCCGTACGGCTCTGGCCCAGTCGGCCGGCGACGGATAGAGGAGGTCGAGTCCGGAGCCGTCCAGCCAGAACACGCCTGGTTCGGCTGCGGACGGCTCGATGCCCGGCGCAAACCTTCGCAGCCGCACAGCGAGCGTCTCGATGGTGTGTGCAACCTCCGATGCCGAAACCGCACCGGCGCGCAGATCGTGGGCGAGCGAGAGCGCGGTGGCGTACCGTAAGCCCGGAAGGATGCCCGCGCGCCGTGCCCGCTCGTTCACCCACAGTACCGGGCTGTGCGGCGCATCCTCCTCCACGACGGCCACCGCGCAGCCCTGCCACTCTGGGTGCGCCCGCAGCAGGATCTGCAGGGGGAGGGCCCTCACGTCAGTACAGGCCATCCGGCCCAACGTAGTCCTCCACATGCTCCCAGGTCGGACCCCGCCGCTTGTCCTTGACGACCCGGGCCTCACAGCGAAAACGGCCCGGAGCGACGATCTGCCGCCGGCCCTGCACCCGCAGGGAAATCAGGGGCCCCAGAGAAGGGGCTTCGCCGGATTTCTCCGTCAGGCAGACGACGGCGGAGAGGTGTCTGTGAGCGAGGCCGGCGAGGCGTGCCTGGAGCGGGACCGGCAGATCGGCACGACCCAAGTCCAGCACCACCAGCCCGAACGCGCCTGACCGCACCAGCCGGTCGGCGGCACGGCCGACTGACCGTGGGTCACAGAGCCGAACCACGACCAGGGATTGCAGGTCCACACCGGTCTGCGCCGCGTCGGGCGGGAAGAACGAGTTGTCCGCGGTGGTGACCCACGCCACCGGCTCGATCCGCCGCTGCGCATCCCATGCGAGCCCGAACGCCAGGGTGAGCCCGATGCCTTCCCCTGCGCCCGAGACCTCCACCAGACGTCCGGCCACCGCGGGAAAGCACCAGCCGGGTGCCGGCACCGGGTGCCGCGACGGAGCGAGGAGAACCTGTTCGGGATCCAGCACGGATCGGGTCGCGTTTCCGGTAGCGTCCAGGGCGGCGGAAGACGAGGAATGGCCGAGGTCCCGTCCTGGCCCATATAGCGTACATACGTTCGCTATAAGATGCAAGGGGGGTTCCTGGTACCGGTTCCAGGTACCGGTTCCAGGAACCCGTGGCGGCTAGGCTGGGTTGAGGAAGTAGATCACGAACGCCAGCGACGAGACCAACATGAGGGGGTGTACCTCTCGGATCTTGCCGCTCAGCAGCTTCAGGACGGTGTAGACGATGAAGCCAGCACCGATGCCGTTGGTGATCGAGTAGGTGAACGGCATCACGAGCATCGTGACGAACGCGGGGATCGCCTCGTCGTAGTTCGCCCACGGGATGTCCTTCACGATGGTCATCATGAAGAACCCCACCAGGATCAGCGCCGGCGCGGTGGCCTGCGCGGGGATGATGCCGGCCAGCGGATTGAGGAACATTGCCAGCAAGAACAGCACGCCCACGACCACCGACGTCAGGCCGGTGCGCCCGCCTTCGGCCACGCCGGCCGCGCTCTCGATGTAGGTCGTGTTGCTGCTGCTGTTGGCGAATCCGCCGAACGCCGCCCCCAGCGAGTCCACAACCAGGACTCTCCGGATGCCGGGCAGCTTGCCGCGCTCGTCCAGGAAACCCGCCTCGCTGCTGATGCCCACGACCGTGCCCATCGTGTCGAAGAAGTCAGCCAGCATGATCGAGAACACCACCAGAACCGCGGTGGCCACGCCGAGCGTGGCGAAGAAGGCGAAGTCCACACGGCCGAAGATCCGGCCGTCGCCCACCAGCCCCTGCGGCGCGCCGATCCACTGAGCGGGCAGGACCGCCGACGCACCGAACGCGCGCCCGCCTCCCCACAGGTAGTTCGCGACGATCGCAACGGCGGTCGTCAGCAGGATCCCCCACAGCAGGGCGCCCTTCACGCGGCGGGCGAGCAGCCACCCGGTGATCAACAGACCGACGACGAAGACCGTGATCGGCAGCGCCCTCAGGTGGCCCAAGCTGACCGGGACCCCCTGCCCCGGGACGACGAAGCCCGCGTTGACGAATCCGATCAGCGCGATGAACAGCCCAATGCCCACCCCGATCGCGCGCTTCAGCGACATCGGGATGGCATCCATCACCGCCTCCCGGAACCGCGTCAGCACCAGCAGCAGGATGACCAAGCCTTCCAGAAAGATGACCGTCATCGCCTGCGGCCAGGTCAGTTTGAGCGATCCCACCAGCTGGAACGCCACGACCGCGTTGAGACCCATGCCGGGCGCCAGGGCGAACGGGTAGTTCGACCACAGGCCCATGAGGATCGAGAGGATCCCGGCGGTCAGGCACGTGACGGTGAGCACGGCCGGAAACGCCAGCCTCTCGCCCGTGGGGTCGGCGATCTGTCCCAGGATGCTGGGGTTGACGAAGATGATGTAAGCCATGACCATGAACGTCGCCAACCCCGCGCGGATCTCGGTGGTCGCGGTGGTCCCGCGTTCGCTCAGACGGAACGTGTTCTCCAGCCACCCGCCCGCGGCTGCCGGCTCCCGAACGGCTTCTGCCAAAGGTCCCACCCCCCTCTGCGTTCGGATTGGTAGAACGATCTGCACGGCGATCGCCCCCACAAGCGGATCGTAGGTCAGCGCGGACGCGCGGCGCCAGGGGCTGTGACCGATAATGTTCGGATTTCTCTAACCGTCTTGGAGCCCGAACGCCCGATGCAGCGCCCGCACCGCGCGGGCCACCTCCTCGGCGTCGATCACGCAGGAGATCTTGATCTCTGAGGTGCTGATCATCTGGATGTTGATTCGCTCGGCGGCCAGCGCCCCGAACATCGTCGCCGCCACGCCGGGGTTGCTGACCATGCCCGCGCCCACGACGGAGACCTTGGCCACCCCGGTCTCGCCTTGGACCCGGGTCGCGCCGAGTTCCCGGGCCACCCGTTCGGCGGACTCCACGGCGGTGCGGGCGTCCTGGCCGCCCACCGTGAAGGAGATGTCGGCGCGCCCGCTGCGGCTGGCGGTCTGCACGATCATGTCCACGTTGACGTGGGCCTCCGCCAGCACCCCGAACAACCGGTGGGCCACGCCGGGGATGTCCGGCAGGTCTTCCACGGTGATCTTGCAAACGTCGAGGTCGTGCGTCACGGCGTTGACGGAGCGGATGGGCTCCATGGGTTCCTCCCCGACGAACGTGCCGTCGCCTTCTTCGAACGTGCTGCGCACGTGCAGGCGGACACGGTGGGTCTTCGCGTACTCGGCCGCGCGGACGTGGACCACTACCGCCCCCGAGGACGCCATCTCGAGCATCTCGTCGTAGGTCAGCCGCGGCAGCCTGCGAGCCTCGGGCACCAGACGCGGGTCGGCGGTGTGCACACCGGCGACGTCCGTGTAGATCTCGCAGACGTCGGCACCCAGCGCCGCGGCGACCGCGACGGCGGTGGTGTCGGATCCGCCGCGCCCCAGCGTCGTGATCTCGCCCGCAGCCGACACGCCCTGGAAACCAGCGACCACCGGGATCCGGCCGCGGCCGAGCTCGTCGAGCAGGCGCCCGCGCTCCACGTCGAGGATCCGGGCCCGGGTGTGGACCGGCTCCGTCAGGATGCGCACCTGCCATCCGACGAGTGAGGTGGCCGCCTCCCCCTCCGCGTGCAGCGCCATCGTCAGCAGCGCCGCCGCCAGCTGCTCGCCGGTCGCCAGCAGCACGTCGAGCTCGCGCCGGCAAGGGCGATCCGTGACCTCGCGGGCTCGCGCCAGCAGGTCGTCGGTCGTGTCCCCCGGTGCGGACACCACGACGGCGACCTGCGCGCCACCGCGCCGCGTTTGCGCGATGCGGCGCGCCACGTGCCGCATGCGGTCCGGCGTGGCGACCGAAGAACCCCCGTACTTCTGGACGATCCGCACCCCGGCCCTGCTCCCCTCGCCGGTTCAAGGCCCCGGACGTGCCCCGTCGAGGACCCGCAGCAGCGGACTGATGCCTGCGACGACCTCCATCGCACCGAGGCGCCGCAGGACAGCCCGCAGGGACCGCTCCGTCGCCGGATGTGTGCGCAGGACGACGTCCGCCTCCGCGCCCCGGTTCTGCTGGACGATCGAGTGCAGACTGACGCCTTCTTCTGCAAACGCCGCCGCGACCTGCGCGAAGACGCCGGGCCGGTCGGCCACGCGCAGCACCAGGCAGACCGACGTCAGACGCTCGGAGGCCGACCGCACCGGCTTGTCACAGTAGCAGGTACACGCGACGCGGCCGTGTGCGTTGTGGCTGCGGTTGCGCGCCACCGCCACGAGGTCCGACAGCACCGCCGAAGCCGTCGGATCGCCGCCGGCGCCGCGTCCGGAGATTACGATCTCGCCCGCAGCCTCCGCCCGCATCCACACCGCGTTGCGCTCGTGGCGGACCGACGCCAGGGGATGGGAGGAGGGCACGAGTGCGGGGAACACCGCCGCCTCCATCCCCTCGGGGCGGTCCGCGGCATGCGCCAGCAGCTTGATCGTGTATCCCAGGTCGCGCGCGTAGGCCACCTCGCGCGGCGAGATCGCCCCGATCCCCTCGCAGTGCACGTCGCTGCGGACCACCCGGCTGTTGAACGCCACCGTGGCCAGGATTGCGATCTTCGCCGCGGCGTCGTGCCCCTCGACGTCGTCACTCGGGTCGCTCTCCGCGAACCCCATGCGCTGCGCCTCGCTGAGCGCCTCGCCGAACGAGAGCCCCTCTTCGTGCATGCGGGTGAGGATGTAGTTCGTCGTCCCGTTGAGGATCGCGGCGATCTCGTGGATCCGATCTCCGGCCAGTGACTCCTTGATCGTGCGGATGATCGGGACACCGCCGGCCACGCTGCCCTCGAAGAACAGATCCGCACCGGACGATTCGGCAGCCTGCAACAGCTCGCGGCCGCGGTTGGCCATCAACTGCTTGTTGGCCGTGACCACCGACTTCCCGCGGCGCAACGCTTCGAGGACGTAGCCGCGCGCGGGTTCGATGCCGCCGATGAGTTCTACGACGACGTCGACGTGCGGGTCGCGCACGACTTCCCAGGCGTCGGCTGTCAACAGGCCGCGTTCGAGCTCGACGGCCCTCGGCCGATCGGGGTGTGCGACCGCCACGCGGCGCACGGACAGCGGCGTTCCGGCGCGGTGTGCCAGCTCCACGGCAAAAGCGCGCAGACGTCGCAGGACGGCGGTCCCGACGTTTCCTAGACCCAACAGACCGATCTGCAGCATCTTGAATCCGAAGTGTAGCGCATCCGGCGGTCGTGCGTCGGAGAACCGCCCGCGGCCTTATGGCAGCCGACCGACGATGCCGTCTTGGCCAAAGCGAGCAGGCCGAGGATTGCCTCGACCGTCGGTGCCACGCGGATCGGTTGGGCACCGCGTTCGGCGGATGCGGGGTCTTTCAGCCCGTGGCCGGTGAGCACCGCGACGACGGTCCCCTCCACCCGAACCCCCTCGCGCATCGTGCGCAACAGCCCCGCAACCGAGGCTGCCGACGCCGGCTCGACGAACAACCCCTCCTCGCGGGCCAGGCGCGACTGTGCGTCGAGAATCTCTCCGTCGCTGACCTCGGCGATGAGGCCCCCGGACTCCGCCGCAGCGGTCAACGCCCCCTGCCAGGAGGCGGGTCTGCCGATGCGGATCGCGGTCGCCACGGTCTGCGGGGCGTCCACCGGGTGGCCACGCACGATCGGTGCCGCTCCCTCCGCCTGGAACCCCCACATCCGGGGTCTGTCGCCCGGGGGCAGGATCTCGCAGAACCCGCGCCAGTACGCAGTGATGTTGCCGGCGTTGCCCACCGGCAGGGCCACGACGTCCGGAGCACGTCCCAGCGCCCGGTGGATCTCAAAGGCCGCGGTCTTCTGTCCCTCGATCCGGTACGGATTCACGGAGTTCACCAGAGTCAGGTTGCCCCGCGGCGCCGCCTCGCGCACGAGTTCCAGCGCCTGATCGAACCCCCCTGGGATCGTCGCGACGGTCGCCCCGTGCATACGTGCCTGGGCCAGCTTTCCGGCGGCGACCGTCCCTTCCGGGAGCACGACGATGCATTGCAGTCCGGCCCGCGCCGCGTAGGCCGCCGCCGACGCCGCGGTGTTGCCGGTGGACGCGCAGATCACTCCTCGGCTTCCGGCTTCCGCTCCCTTGGCCACGGCGACGACCATCCCCCGATCCTTGAATGACCCCGTGGGGTTGAGTCCCTCACACTTGAACCACAGCTCGGCCCCCGGCAGGTCTCGTCCCATGGAGACGGACCGGACCAGGGGCGTGTTGCCCTCCAGCAGCGTCAGGGCGGGCGTGCGTTCGGTAACCGGAAGTCGGTCCGCGAACGCAGCCAGCACGCCGGGCCACGGTGTCGACGCATCCCAAGCGGAGGAAGCCCGGCCCGCGGGGTGCCGCTGGGAACTCACGACAGCGCCTCCGGCGCCGACCGGTGGATGACACCGCGGCACCCGCTCATCGCGCCGCCGGGTAGGAGCCCAGCACGATGGCCCACGCGCACTCCTTGCGCAGGGCGGTCAGTGCGTGTTGGACCCGGGGGTCGTCGGCGTGCCCCTCGAAGTCGACGTAGAAGACGTACTCCCACACCGTGTGCTTGGCCGGCCGCGACTCCAGCTTCGTGAGATTCAGGCCGCGCTGCGCGAGAGTGCCCATCGCCCGATACAGCGCGCCGGGTCGGTGCTCGGTGGCGAAGACGATCGACGTCTTGCTGGGATCGCGTCGGGGTGGCGGTTCACGGCGGATCGACAGGAAGCGCGTGTAGTTCATCGGGTTGGCCTCGATGTCCTCGGCGAGGATTACCAAGCCGTACAGCTGGGCGGCCCGACGGCTGGCCACCGCGGCCGCGTCCGCCGGCCGCTCGCGTGCCAGCATCTGCGCCGACCCAGCGGTGTCGTAGAAGGGGACCAACTCGACGCCCAGCCGCGACAGGTACACGTCGCATTGGGCCAGTGCCTGGGGATGGGAGTACACACGGCGCACGTCGTCGATCCGCGTGCCGGGTAGCCCCAACAGGCAGTGCGACACGCGCAGAGTGGACTCTCCCGCGATCTGCAGCGCGTGGTGGAACTGCAGCAGCAGGTCGTACGTCTCGTTGATGCTCCCGGCCTCGGAGTTCTCCACCGGGACGATCCCGGCCTCGCAGCTCGCGTCGGCCACGGACTGAAAGACGTCGCGGAGAGAGCGGTGCGGGACCGCGTCCACCTCGCCGAAGTGGTGGCGGGCAGCTTCTTCGCTGAACGCGCCCCGCTCGCCCTGGAATGCAACCCGCATGGCTCAAGCGTCTGCGGGGGGCACTCGCCCGTCAAGGGCCCGGCCGCATATGACCTCGCCGCTACTTCGCCAATTCCCGCGCCCGGTGCGCGGCACGACGGACGGCTTCCACGACGGCTCCGCGCACATCGCGTTCCTCGAGTGCGCCGAGACCGGCCATGGTCGTACCGCCGGGCGAAGTGACCCGGCGCCGCAGCTCTGCCGGGTCGGCGCCGGTCTCGCGCAGCATCCGCGCCGCACCGAACACGGTCTGGATCACCAGGTCGCGGGCCACGTCCGGCGAAAGGCCGGCGCGCACACCGGCTTCGATCATGCTCTCGACGAGGAAGAAGACGTACGCCGGACCGCTGCCCGACAGCCCGGTCACCGCGTCCAAAAGCTGCTCCGGGACCTCGATGGCCCTTCCCACCGACGTCAGAATCGCCTGCGTCCACACCGCGTCGTCGCGGGTGCAGCAGGATCCTAGCGCGAACGCCGCGATCCCCTCGCGGACCGCTGACGGCGTGTTCGGCATGGCGCGCACCACCCCAACCCGGGGGAACGAGGCCTCCAGCGACGCGATCGTCAAGCCGGCGACCACCGACAGCACGCGGTGGGAGAATCGGATGTGGGGCTTCAGCTGATCGACGGCTTCCGGGACGTCTTTGGGCTTGACGGCCAGCACGACGACATCGGCGCGCTCGCACAGCTCCGCCTTGTCGACCGCGGGCCGCACCCCGTAAGTCCCGACGACGCGCTGAAGGCGCGCCCGGTCGGACCGGTTGACCACCCAGATCCGCTCGGGTCCGACGGATCCGCCGGCGACCAGGCCGGCGATCAGCGCTTCGGCCATGTTGCCCGCCCCCACGAACCCCAGGTGGCGATCGATCCGTGCGTACATGCCCTGCCTCCAAACAAAATGCCCCCGCCGCAAGGGCGGAGGCTGTCCGCGGTACCACCTTGGCTTCGGCCGGTGCCCTCCGCACATGGGGTCGAGCACCGACCACCTCTTGCGAGCTGTCACGGGCTCACCCGGCGGACTTGCCCGCCGTCGTGGCCGACGGCGTCCTCACCCGCGGCTTGGGGGTGGGTTTGGGGGAGCGGTGCCGACCTGGCCTCACACCCGCCGGGCCCGGCTCGCTTTCGGACCGGCCTCCCCTACTGGCCCCTTCGTCGCCTCACGTATCGCCGTTTGTAGCACACGCTGGCCGCGCCCGTCAACGGGCAGATGCCGCGAACCTTCACCGGACCGCTTGCTCCTTATAGGCCGGCAGGTCGTGGCCCCGCAGGAACGCCATCACTTTCCGCGCCACCTTGGGGCCGACCACCTCGGCGACGTCTGCTTCGGTGCTCTCGCGGATCCTGCGGACTGATCCGAAGCGGCGGATCAACTCACGCTTGCGCTTCTCCCCGATCCCCGGGATCTCGTCGAGCACCGAGTAGACGATCCTGCGGCCGCGCAGTCTCTGATGGTAGGCGTTGGCGAACCGGTGCGCCTCGTCGCGGATGCGCTGCAACAGGTGCAGCGCGGCGGAGTCCTTGCCCAGGCTCAGCGGCTCTTGTCGACCGGTCCGGAACAGCAGCTCCTCCCGCTTGGCGAGCGCGACCGCGGGGATCGGCAGGTTGAACTCGAACAGCACCTCCTGCGCCGCCGCCAGTTGTGCCCGACCCCCGTCGATGACGAGGAGATCCGGCAACACCGACCACTTGGGCCGGATGGGCTCGTCCCGGTCCAGTCTGTCCTGCTCCTCGCGCGCGCGCACGAACCGGCGGCGCAGGGTCTCGCGCAGCATCCCCACGTCGTCGGGACCCTCCGTCCACTTGATCCCGAAACGCCGGTAGGCGTCCTTCTTCGGCCTCCCGCCTTCGAAGGTGATCATCGCCGCCACCGCTTCGCCGCGCTGCAAGTTGGAGACGTCGTAGCACTCGATCCGGAACGGCGGTTCGTCCAGCTCCAGGACCTGCTGCAGCGCACGCACCGCCGCCCCCTCACGGCCAACCAGGCGTGCGCGCTCCTGCTCCAGCGCAAGGCGTGCATTCTCCCGCGCCATCTCGACCAGGCGCCGCTTGTCGCCCCGCTGGGGTACGGTGACGGCCACGCGGCCCCCGCGCCGCTGCGACAGCCAGTCGGCGATGACGTCCCGGTCCGCGACGGGCTCCGGGATGAGGACTTCGCGTGGGATCGCCGTCGCGAACTCGTAGTACTGTTCGAGGAAGTTCCGCACGACCTCGGCTGTCGAGTGCCCCTGCGCGCCGGTCAGAAAGAAGTGTTCTCGGCCGCTCAGCCGGCCGTCGCGGACGAAGAAGACCTGGGCGCATGCGTCGTCGCCTTCCGCGTAGACCCCCACCACGTCCCGGTCCTCCAGCCCCGTCCCGCTGATGCGCTGCCGCTCGCGGATCGCCTCGATGGCCCGGATCTGGTCCCGCAGGACGGCCGCGCGCTCGTACTCCATCGCGGCCGCGGCGTCCTCCATCTGGCGGCGGAGGCTGGCAACCAGGTCTTCCTGGCGTCCTTCCAGGAACAGGGCCACCTGCCGAACCTGCTCCGCGTACTGCTCGGGCGTGGCGCCCCACGCGACGCACGGCGCGCTGCACTGGCCGATCGCGTAGTCGAGGCACGGACGGGGCAGCGTGCGGTCGATCTCGATGTGGCAGGTGCGCAACTTGAACAGCTTCCGCAGGGTGCGGATGGTCCGGCCGACGAGCTTCGGTTCGTGGTACGGATACGGGCCGAAGTACTTGGCACCGTCGCGCGCGATGCGGCGGGTCATGACGATTCTCGGATAGGCTTCGTTCGTGAGCTTCAGGTATGGGTAGGCCTTGTCGTCTGCCATCCGCACGTTGTACCGGGGCCGGTGCTGCTTGATGAGGTTCGTCTCCAGGATCAGCGCCTCGACCTCGTTGGCGCAGGCCACGACGTCAAAGTCGAAGATCCTGCCCATGAGGTGGCGCGTGCGCGGTGACTCCACCGTCATCGGGTCCTGGAAGTACGCGCGCACCCGCCTGCGCAGCGACGACGCCTTGCCGACATAGATCACCCTGCCGGCGGCGTCGCGCAGCAGGTAGACGCCGGGTCTGGGCGGCAGCGCCCGCAACTTCTCTTCGAGGCTGGCGACCGTCGGCATGTCTTTGCCTATTAATGATACAGGCGCAACTGGAGCTTCTCGTCTGCGAGCCCCATCGGGGCCCGCTCGAACTCCTACGATGCCTGACCGTAGGAGTACAGGCGCGCGGGCCGGAGTTCGACCAGGACGGCGGCCCAGGTGGGCGGCTGGCGGAACCGCTTCGCCCAGGCGGCCGCGAGCCCTTCGCCGATCTCGTGGATGTGTCGGGGATCGTGCAGGACGACCGGCCCGTTGGCGATCAACGCGCGGTGCCGTCGGCCCTCGCCTTCCACCAGGACGAGCGAGGCGTAGGGGTTGGCACGCAGGTTGCGCTCCCGCGCCCCGGCCACCAGCGCGATCCAGAAGGCTCCTCGCCACACGAGGTAGGAAACGGGCGCGGCTTGGGGTCGCCCGTCCGGGCGCGCCGTGGCGAGCACCGCGTGGCGGTGCGACCCGAGGAAGTCGGCCATGCGCCGTGCGTCCATCGCCCGGGATGGTGGATAGGACTGGCGGATCCGCGGTCCCGCCCGGGCGAAGCTGCGCGCTTGCACTTCGAGCAGCGGGGCGACATCGTCGGGCTCCAGCGCAGGCCGACTCATGCCCGACCTCCCGACGCAGAGGCTCGGAGCCGCCGGACCAGGAACGCTTCGATCGCGCGGTTGACCTCCTCCGCGTCGTCGCGCATCAGGAGGTGACGTCGCCCCGGCAGCTGGAGGCGCTCCGCACCCGGAATCGCATGCGCGGTCTGTTCCAGGTATCGGACGTGCACGGTGGGATCCCGGTCGCCGTACACCACCAGTGCCGGCACCGACAGCCGACCCAGCGTCCGAGGTCCCGACCAGCCCACCAGCGCCTCGCGGTAGCAGCGGTGGAGGACGTATGCCGGCGCGGCGGCCCGGTCGCTGCCCAGCGGCGCCAACAGCGCCAGCAGCGGCGCGGGCAGACGCAGCACGAGCCGCCAGCGCAGGCGCAGCCGAAACCGTGCGGGAGTCGCGATCAGCACGATCGCCTCGACGCGCTCCGGCGCCGATGCCGCGAACTCCGCGGCGACCGCTCCGCCGAAGGAGTGCGCGACGAGCACGGCCCGCCCGACGGCCAGCGCATCCATCATGGCCGCGAGGTCGGCCCGGAAGCGGTCGATCGTGTAGCCACCGGGGGGGCGTTCCGATCGACCGTGACCGCGGAGGTCGGGGGCGATCAGGCGCGCGCGGCCGTAAAAGTGCGTCAGCTGCCGCTGCCAGTGCCCTGCCTCGCCCCCCAGCCCGTGGACGAACACCATCGTTCGGTCCGGCTGGCCGCCGGGAACGTCCACGACCGACAGCGTCACCGTCCCGCCCGCTCCACCCACCCGAACCGCCTTGCGATAGACTTCGACGTCCATGGGAGCAGCTTTCGTCGGCAGGCGGACCGCGTCCTTGCGACGCATTGGCCGCGTGGGGCGTACGCTAAACTGGACGAAAAGCGAGGAGGGCTGCTCATGCGCAGATGGATGTCCAGCAGGGCGAAGGCGATCCCGGAGTCGGTGTTCCTCCTGATGGACCGAGCCAAGCAGGACGCGGCCCAGGCGGGGCTCGAGATCATCGACCTCTCGCTGGGATCGAGCGACCTGGGGCCGCCGCCGACCGCCCTCGAGGCGCTGCGCCAGGCGCTCGACGACTCCTCGACCTACGGCTACACGCTCCGCTCGGCGACGCTCCCCTTCCTCGAGGCGGCATCCCGCTGGTACGAGCGTCGGTTTGGACGCCGCTTCGATCCCAAGCAAGAGATGCTGGCGCTCATCGGAAGCCAGGAGGGCATCGGCCACCTCCTCCTTGCCATCACGGATCCTGGGGATACCCTGCTGTTGCCGGCGGTCTGCTACCCCCCGTACTGGGGAATGGCCGCGATCGCCGGCCTGCAGACGTATCCAATCCCTCTCGGTGCGGACGGGCTCGCCGACCTGTCTGCAATCCCGGACGCCGTGGCGGAGCGGGCCCGGGTCCTGCTGCTCAACTACCCGAGCAACCCCACGGCTGCGGTGGCCGACGACTCCTACTTTTCCCGCGCCCTGGCCTTCGCCCGGCGACACGGCCTGATGCTCGTGCACGACAACCCCTACGTCGACATGGTGTTCGACGGCCGCGCGCCCTCGCCGCTGGCACTGGTGGGACCGTACGACCACACCGTCGAGTTCTTCACGCTATCGAAGTCGTACCACATGGGCGGGTTCCGGTTGGCCTTCGCAGTCGGAGACGCGGAGACGATCGCGGCCCTGGAGACCGTCAAGGCGGCGCTGGATTTCAACGTGTACCTGGGGATCCTCCGCATGGGGATGGCGGCCCTAGAACAGCCCGCCGATTGGGTGCGTTCGCGAGTGGAGGTCTTTCGCGAGCGGCGGGACACCCTCGTCGTCGCTCTGCGCGAGGTCGGGTGGGAGGTCCCGACCCCGCAAGCCACGATGTACCTGTGGGCACGCGTGCCCGGCGAGGCGGACGACGTCCGGTTCGCGGTCGAACTCTGCCGCCGGACCGGGGTGGCGGTGTCGCCCGGGCAGGGGTTTGGCCCGGGCGGGCTGGGGTACGTCCGGTTCGCGCTCGTGCAGGATCCGGCAAGACTGCGGGAAGCCGCCCGGCGCATCGGGACCGTCCTCGCGTCTGCGGCAGGGCGATAGAAAACACACCCCGCCGCCACGCCGATCAGCGGCGCAGCCCGCGGCCCGCACCGGCGGGCTGGTGCACTGCTCCAAGCAGTTCCGATACAGCGCCGCGCTGGCCGTCCCGGCGTGCCAGCGCCCGGCGCGCGGCCTCCACCTTCTGGGGGTCCAGCACCCGCCGGAGGAACTGGCCGGTGTAGGAGTGGTCCATCGCGGCCACTTCCTCGGGAGTCCCCTCGGCGATCACCGTCCCGCCGAAGTCGCCGCCTTCCGGTCCAAGATCGATGATCCAGTCGGCCGTCTTGATCACGTCCAGGTTGTGCTCGATCACGACGACGGTGTTCCCCGCGTCCACCAGCCGGTGCAGGACGTTGAGCAGACGTTCGACGTCCGCGAAGTGCAGCCCCACGGTCGGCTCGTCGAGGATGTACAGCGTCCTGCCGGTATCCCGGCGCGACAGCTCGGTCGCCAGCTTGACGCGCTGCGCCTCGCCGCCAGACAGCGTCGTGGCGGGCTGGCCGAGCTGGATGTAGCCCAGCCCCACGTCCTGTAGCGTCTGCAGCTTGCGGCGGATGCGGGGGATCGCGTCAAAGAACGCCAGCGCCTCATCCACCGTCATCTCCAGCACGTCGGTGATGTTCTTGCCCTTGTAGAGGACCTGCAGCGTCTCGCGGTTGTAGCGCTTGCCCTTGCAGACCTCGCACGGAACGTAGACGTCCGGCAGGAAGTGCATCTCGATCTGCACGATCCCGTCTCCCTCGCACGCCTCGCACCGGCCCCCGCGCACGTTGAACGAGAACCGGCCCGGGCCGTACCCGCGGACCCGAGCCTCAGGGGTCGACGCGAACAGCTCGCGGATGAGGTCGAACGTCTTCGTGTAGGTCGCGGGGTTGCTCCGCGGTGTCCGGCCTATCGGCGACTGGTCGATGTCAATCACCTTGTCGATGTGATGCCATCCTTCCACCGTGTCGTGGTCGCCCGCGCGCAGACGCGTCCCCATCACCCGCTGCGCCAGCGCGCGGTAGAGGATGTCGTCGACCAGGGTGGACTTCCCGGAGCCCGAGACTCCGGTGACCGCGCAAAAGACGCTCAGGGGGAAGGACACGTCGATGTTCTTGAGGTTGTGCTCCCGGGCCCCGCGCACGACCACCCGCTCCTCCCGCGGTGGGCGGCGGCGGGAGGGGACCGCGATGCTCCGCTCGCCGGACAGGAACTTGCCGGTGACGGAGCGTGGCTCGCGGATCACGTCTTCCACCGTGCCGCTCGCGACGATCTCGCCCCCGTCGCGCCCTGCGCCGGGGCCGATGTCCACGATCCAGTCGGCCGATCGAATCGTGTCCTCGTCGTGCTCCACCACTAGGATGGTGTTGCCCAGATCCCGCAGCCTCTTGAGCGTCTCGATGAGCCTGCGGTTGTCGCGCTGGTGCAGCCCGACGCTCGGCTCGTCCAGCACGTACAGCACTCCCATCAACCCGGAACCGATCTGAGTGGCCAACCGGATGCGCTGCGCCTCTCCGCCGCTGAGAGTGTTCGCCGTGCGGTCCAGCGTCAGGTAGTCGAGCCCCACGTTCACAAGGAACCCCAGGCGCGAGCGCACCTCCTTGAGGATCTGCTGGCCGATCCGCTCCTCGCGCTCCGTCAGCCGCAGCTCCTCGAAGAACTCCAGCGAACGACGCACGGTCAGCGCCGTGAGCTCGGCGATGTTCTTGCCGCCCACGCGTACGGTGAGGCTCTCGGGCTTCAGGCGCGTGCCCCGACACCGGGGGCAGGCCGCCGTGCTCATGTACTTCTCGATCTCTTCTTTGACGTAGTCCGAATCGGTCTCCGCGTAGCGGCGTTCGAGATGCACCACCACCCCTTCGAACTGCGTGTCGTAGATCCGCAGCGCGCCGTAGCGATTGTGGTAGCGCACGCGGATCGGTTCCTCGGAACCGTGCAGCAGAACCCGGACAAACGACTTGGGCAGTTTGCGCAGTGGCGTCTTCCAGTCCACCCCGTACGCCTGCGCGAGCGAGCGGAGCAACTGGTCGTAGTACTCGCTGGTCGACGCCGCCCACGGCACCACGGCTCCGTCGGCCAGGGACTTGTCCAGGTCCAGCACCAGGTCGGGATCGACTTCCTGCTTGTAGCCCAGGCCCGAGCACGTGGGGCAAGCGCCGTACGGGCTGTTGAAGGAGAAGATCCGCGGCTCGATCTCCGGAAGCGTCGTCCCGTGGTCGGGGCAGGCGAACGCGGTCGAGAACACCATGAGGTCCCCCGACGCGGCAATCCCCGAACTGTCCCCTTCCCTCCAGACGTGCACCAGGCCCTGGCCGAGCTTGAGCGCGGTTTCGATCGAGTCGTTGAGCCGGGAACGGACCTCCGGCTTGGCGACGATGCGATCGACCACGACTTCGATGTCATGCTTGCGGTTGCGGTCCAGTGGGATCGGCTCGGTCAACTCGTACAGCACCCCGTCCACTCGGACGCGCACGAACCCCTGCCGGCGAAGGTCCTCGAACAACTGCCGGTACTCTCCCTTGCGACCACGGACGACCGGCCCCATCACGTAGATCCGGGTCCCCTCGGGGAGGGCCAGCAGGCGGTCGACGATCTGCTCAGCGGTCTGGCGACGGATCGGGCGGTCGCAGACCGGGCAGTGCGGCTGGCCGATCCGCGCGTACAGCAGCCTCAGGTAGTCGTAGATCTCGGTTACGGTGCCGACCGTCGAGCGCGGGTTGCGGGGAGCACCCTTCTGGTCGATCGACACCGCCGGCGACAGCCCGTCGATCGAGTCGACGTCCGGCTTTTCCATCAGACCGAGGAACTGGCGCGCGTAGGCCGACAGCGACTCGACGTACTTGCGTTGCCCTTCGGCATAGATGGTGTCGAAGGCCAGGGTGGACTTGCCCGACCCCGAGATCCCGGTCAGCACCACGAGTCTGTCGCGCGGGATCTCGACGGTGATGTTCTTGAGGTTGTGCTCGCGGGCACCGCGAACGATGATGCGATCCAACGACATCGTCAGGTCTCGGCGGTCGGCGGCCCGGACTCAACCACGGCGACGTCCACCGCGGCCGCGCTGCGTGCCGCGCCGCGAATGGCCCGCAGCCTGAAGACCCGCTCGGCGCGGACCCGCGAAGAACGGCTCGCCCAGTCCTCTCTTCAGTTCCACAACCTGGTCCCGCAACCTGGCGGCCTTCTCGAACTCCAGGTTGGCCGCGGCGCGGCGCATCTCGGCTTCCAGCCGCTGGATCGTCTGCTCAAGTTCCTGGGGTGACAGCATCAGCAGCCGTGCGACGTCCCACGGCACCGTGGCTCCCTGCCGCTCCACGAGGCTGATGATCTCTTCGGCCGTCAGGATCTCGCCCGAGGCTGTGGGCCGATAGGCCTCCGCCTCCTCGGCGGCCTGCAGTTCGATCAGGTCCCGGATCGGCTTGGTGATCGATTCTGGCGTGATCCCGTGCTCTTCGTTGTGCCGCAACTGGATCGCCCGGCGGCGGTTGGTCTCGTCGATGGCCCGGCGCATCGATTCGGTGACCTCGTCGGCATAGAGGATCACGCGGCCGCCGACGTGTCGCGCCGCCCTGCCCATCGTCTGGATCAACGACACCTCCGAGCGCAGATATCCCTCGCGGTCCGCGTCCAGGATCGCGACCAGCGACACCTCCGGAAGGTCCAGCCCTTCGCGCAGGAGGTTGATGCCGACCAGCACGTCGTAGGTGCCCATCCGAAGGTCCTTGAGGATCGCCACCCGCTCCAGCGTGTCGATCTCCGAGTGCAGGTAGTGGACCCTCAGACCCATCTCCTGCAGGTAGGAGGTGAGGTCCTCGGCCATGCGTTTGGTCAGGGTGGTCACGAGCGTCCGCTCGCCGCGTTCCACCTGAGCCCGAACCTCCGCGATGAGGTCATCCACCTGGCCCCGCGCCGGCCGCACCTCGACCTGCGGGTCCACCAACCCGGTGGGGCGCACGATCTGCTCGACGACCCGGCTGGACACCTCGAGCTCGAACGGCCCCGGTGTGGCCGACACGAAGACGCACTGCCGGATGAGGCTCTCGAACTCGTCCCAGCGCAGCGGGCGGTTGTCGTACGCCGAGGGCAGCCGGAAGCCGAAGTCGACCAGGTTCTTCTTCCGGACCCGATCTCCCTCGTGCATGCCGCGGATCTGCGGCACTGTCACGTGCGACTCGTCGATGAACATCAAAAAGTCGCGCGGGAAGTAGTCGATCAGGCACCCTGGCCGTTCGCCAGGCGCCCGACCATCGAGGTGGCGGGAGTAGTTCTCGATGCCCGGGCAGTACCCAGTCTCCCGCAGCATCTCCAGGTCGTAGCGGGTGCGGAACTCCAGGCGTTGGGCCTCCAGCAGCTTGCCCTGTCGCCGAAACCACTCCACGCGCTCGTGCAGCTCCTCCTCGATCGTCCGCAGTGCCCGCTCCATCCGTTCCTCGGTGGTGACCCAGTGCTTGGCCGGCCAGACCGCGATGACGTTCTTCTCCTCGAGCACTTCGCCGGTCAGGGGATCGAGTTCGAGGATGCGGTCGACCTCCTCCCCAAATAGTTCGATCCGCACCGCCCGATCCTCGTACGAGGGGAAGACCTCGACGACGTCGCCCCGGACCCGGAACCGCCCTCGGGCGAAGTCCACGTCGTTGCGCTCGTACTGGATGTCCACCAGCCGCCGCAGGATCTCGTCGCGCGACCGGCCCTCCCCCCGGCGGACCACCAGCACCACGTCGCTGTACTGCTCAGGCTGTCCCAGGCCGAACAGGCACGAGACCGAGGCGACCACGATCACGTCGCGGCGCTCCATCAGCGCTTTGGTCGAGGCGTGCCGCAGCCGGTCGATCTCGTCGTTGATGCTGGCGTCCTTGGCGATGTACAGATCGGTCTGCGGGATGTACGCCTCGGGCTGGTAGTAGTCATAGTAGGAGACGAAGTAGCGAACCGCGTTGTGGGGGAAGAACTGCCGGAACTCGGCGTACAGCTGGGCCGCCAGCGTCTTGTTGTGGGCGATGACCAGAGTCGGTCGGTTGATCCGCTCGATGGCGGCGGCCATCGTATATGTCTTCCCGCTGCCGGTGACGCCGAGCAGGGTGGTGTAGCGGTTTCCGGCCTCGATGCTCTCCACGAGTTCAGCGATGGCCTTAGGCTGGTCGCCCCGCGGGGGGAGATCGGTCACCATCCGGAAGTCGGGCAACGCTTTCCTCCAGAGGTTCAACACTTCATTATACCGACCCGATTCCGCTGGCCTCCACCCTAGGGGGTTGAGGTGTGTCTTGCCCGCCGGACGGATCGGGAATGGGGATCAGACGTTCGGTACTATACTACGAGGCAGGTGAGGGTGTCGCGGACGCCGGGCACCGTCTGCACACGCGCGACCACCATGTCGCCCAAGGCGGTGATGTCGTCGGCCTCCGCGAAGCAGACGATGTCGTACGGACCTGTGACGACGTGGGTCTGACGGCAACCTGGGATCCGTGCAATCGCGTTCGCCGCCTCCCGCGCCTTGCCGGGTTCCGCCTTGATGAGCAGGATCGCAACGACCGCCTTCATCCCCCACCTCCCGGGTGTTCCACAACCGGTGCCCGATCGGCCGGCACGCCCCCTGGGGGCCGTACAATCAAAGTACAACGATCGGACGTCCCGAGCCTCCCACGCCGTTGCGCTGCGAGACGGGATCTGGAGCACCGGGAATGAGTCGAACACGGCTGGGCGGTCTGTTGGTGCTGGCAGGCATCTTCCTTGCCGTCGTCGTCCGTCCGTATGTAGCGGACTACGCGCCCGGCTACGGTCACTTCGGCGAGCAGGGGGTGGTCTTGATCATGCGGTGTGAGGCCGGTCCCCGGCGTACGACCCGGTGGCTGCCCGGCCTGTGGGATCCGCGTCCGATCGTCCAGGAAGGACGCGCCTACCGCTGGTACTGCGACCCCACGTACGTACCTTACAGGCACGTGGCGGCTGGGGCCATCTTCCTGACCGCCGTGGGTGCCGGCGTACTGGTCTGGGCCAGAGTGCGATGAGCGGACCGGCACAGGTCTAAGACGCACCGCAGCGGGGTAGAATAATGCGAAAGAGTCGGGCACGAAAGGGCACCCCGTCCGCGAGGGCGGTCCGCAAAGCCACGGGGCTGGTGCGCAGCCAGCCAGCCGGGTTGCCGAAGAGCCGGACAATCGCCTCCGCCGGGGGGCGTCTTTCGTCGCCGGGCGGAGGGCGCCGTGGACCCACTGGGCACGGGCGAGTTCTGGGGCGGTGTGGCCGTCGGTGCGCTGGCGGGGCTTGCGTTGCTGGTGCGCTGGGTGGCCTACGGTCGGAGGACGGGGGCACGCAGCTCCTGACCGTGTGCGCCGGTCCCCACGCGGTGCGCGCGCCGATTCGCAGGCGCGCACGGGATCGGGGTGGGGGCCGCCCGAAGTCCGCCTACGGGGTTGGGGTGCCAGGATCTCCGCCGCCGCAGAACGTGCAGCCGTCGCCGAAGTGGGACTGGCTGCTGACGATCAAGTTCGTCCCCACCAACCGCACCGATCGGAGCTTGAACCGGACCGGCCAGTCGTCCTGCGTCAGCAGCGGGTTGTACCGCCGTTCCATCTCACGCAGCAAGGGGTCGGGGACCGGGAGGCCGTTCACGCGCAGTCGATCCACGTAGAAGTACAGCTCCGGAGTGTTGCCGGCGGCGAAGAAACCACGCAGCTCAACGCGCGTGGGAACGCCGCCCAGCGGCACGGTTCCCCGACCGTGGAGATAGCCGTCCTGGGCCCACAACCGGATGTCCTTCCAGGGGTTTCGCTCCACAAAATAGCGTTCCAGGTTGGGCAGGCTGACGCGCATGTGGATCGCCGTGTCCCGCACGCCGTCGACCCGGAACTCCCCCGCCCGCAGGGCCTTCGGGTTGAAGCTGACCCCCACCAGGCGCGTCCACGCCTCGTCGATGCGCAACCCGCCCTCCGCCAGGGTCGCGTTCGCCGCGTACACGCTCACACGCGCGTAGCCGCCTTCGTACAGATCGGGGACCACGTCGACCCTGAGGACCTCGGCGTCGCGGAAGAAGGTCGAGACCGCACGCCGCACCAGGGGGTCGGCGGCTCCGGACGGGATTGTGCCCCCCAACAAGAACGCCACAACCAGCAGCCCGGCGCCGAGTGGTCTGGTCATGGGAGACCGAACTCTCAGGCGGGTTCGCCGGCCATGTTCCACGATCGCCTCCCAGCCACGGGCAATGGGATCTTCAGACTGTCAAGTAGCAACACCCGTGCCACCGCGGGGATCTGTGGAGCGGGAGACGGGAATCGAACCCGCACCACCAGCTTGGAAGGCTGGAGCTCTACCATTGAGCTACTCCCGCGTGGTGGGCGGGGAAGGATTCGAACCTCCGAAGGCGTTCCGCCAGCTGATCTACAGTCAGCTCCCGTTGGCCGCTTGGGTACCCGCCCCGCAGCTCACATGCGATTGTAGGAGCAGCTCTGCGGCAGGGTCAAGACAAGCAGGAGGCAGAGGACGCACACTCAGAAGATCGTTGGCGTCTTCGTTCCCCCCTCAGCCTGGAGGGGCGACGACACCCGCTGGGGCAGACTCGCGGATACGCTGGCCTCATGGGGTGTCAATGCGGCCTTCACCGAAGGCGACATGTATCCTCTCCCGCTGATCGAGCGCTGCCGTGCTGTCGGACTGCGCTGGTTTGCCGGCATCCGTTTGTTCTGCGACCCGCACGCGCGCGGCGTACTGCGCCGGCGGCCGGAGCTTTGGCCGATCGGCGAGACCGGAAGACGCCAAGTCGTATCCGACTGGTACGTCGGCGTGATCCCCACGGACGCGTCGTACGTACGTGAGCGAGGGCGATCGGCCGACCGCGTGCTGTCGCTTCCCGTCGACGGGCTGATGCTGGACTTTTTGCGCTGGCCAATGTGCTGGGAGCGCGAGATCCGACCCGGGGCGGCCCGGTCGATCCAGTACAGCTTCGACGACATCTCCGTCCGGCGCTTCCAGGCCGATACGGGCCTTCCGATCCGGGGGGCGTCCACAGCCGAGCGCGCCCGGTTCATCCTCGCCCGTCACCGCGGTCTGTAGGAAGAGTGGAAGTGCCGCGTGATCGAGGACGTCGCCGCAAAGTTCGCTGCGCTGGCCAGGCGACGTCGCGGACGGACGTTCCCGGTCGGCGCGTTCGTCGTGCCGCTGCGGCGCGCAGAGAAACTTCGTGCCCGCACCCGCGTCTTGGGCCAGGATCCGGTGCGGCTGGCTCGGCACCTGGACGTGATTGCTCCCATGGCCTACCACGGGGCGGTCGGGCGACCGCCTTCGTGGGTCGTGGACATCCTCGAGGCCTTCGCAGGAGAAGTCGGCCGGCCCGTGCTCCCCGTGCTCCAGGCCGATGCCCCCGGTTGGGAGACCGTCTGGGAGGCTGCGCTGAGCCACCCCCGTAGCCTCGGCGCCGTCGCGTTTCACTACGGCACGCTGGTGCCCGATCGCTGGAAGGCACTGGCACGTCGCGGGGGCTGACAGGGTCGGCACGGGCGGGAGCGGGACCGACTCCTCGCGAACTCTCGTTCATGCGCCCCCCGGCACCCACCGTCTCCTTCACCGAGGCGCTCTGTTTCTGGGTCAAGTTGGGCTTCGTGAACTTCGGCGGGCCGGCGGGCCAGATCGCGCTGATGCACCGCGAGCTCGTCGGCCGCAAGCGGTGGGTCGGCGAGGATCGCTTCCTGCACGCCCTCAACTTTTGCATGATGCTCCCCGGTCCGGAGGCCACGCAGCTGGCGATCTATGTGGGTTGGCTGCTGCACGGCGCAGCGGGCGGCCTGGCGGCAGGAGTTCTGTTCGTCTTGCCGGGTTTTCTGGTCATGCTGGCTCTGTCGTGGATCTACGCGGTGCACGGCAGCGTCGCGTGGGTCGCAGCGGCGTTCTTCGGGCTGCGCGCCGCGGTGATCGCCGTCGTGGCCGACGCCGTCGTGCGGATCGGGGCTCATACGCTGCGCCGCCCATCGGCGGTCGGAATCGCTACGGCCGCGTTCGCCGCCATCTTCTTCTTCAAGGTGCCCTTCCCGGCGATCGTGATCGGTGCCGCTCTGTGCGGATGGATCGCCAGCCGGCTGTGGCCGGCCGCACCCTCCGCCGACGAGACCGACCACCCGGAGCAGGACGCGCTCAGGCCGCCGAGCGGGCCCAGCCTGCGCGGCGCTGCGAGGACGCTGGCCACGGGGTTGGTCGCATGGTGCGGACCTTTGCTGGCGGTCGCGCTGTGGCGGGGCTGGCAAGACGTGCTGGCACAGCAGGCAGTGTTCTTCAGCAAGGCCGCGGTGGTGACCTTCGGCGGCGCGTACGCGGTGCTGGCCTACATCGCCCAGGCGGCCGTCGACTGGTTTCGATGGCTTCGGCCAGGCGAGATGCTCGATGGGCTGGGTCTGGCGGAGTCGACACCCGGTCCTCTGATCATGGTCACGCAGTTCGTCGGCTACCTGGGAGCCTACCGCCATCCCGGGGATTTGGACCCGGCCACGGCGGGCTTCTTGGGTGCCGCGGTGACGACGTGGGCGACGTTCGCGCCGTGCTTTTTGTGGATCTTCCTCGGCGCACCCTTCGTCGAGAGCCTCCGTGGACATCGCGCCCTGCAGGCCGCGCTGGGGGCGGTCACCGCCGCCGTCGTCGGCGTGATCCTCAACCTGGCGGTGTGGTTGGGGATCCACACGCTGTTCGGTGACGTCGGCGAGACCGCCTTCGGTCCGCTGCGGATCCCCCTGCCGCAGCCCCACAGCGTCGACGGGCTGGCGGTGACGTTCGTCCTTGTGGCGCGCTGGGCGCTTGTACGCCTCCGCATCGGCGTGGTCCCGCTCGTGCTGGCCGCCGCGGCCGGGGGTCTGGCCGTCCACTGGGTCCTGTGAGTCAGCCCGCAGACGCGGCCGCCGCCGCGCCGTCTGTGTACGCGCGGCGGACCTCCGCGAAGAACGCGCGGTCGGTGAGGACATCCGCGGCGGTGAGGGCCATCGCCTTGGCCGCCGCGATCATCCGCTCCTGCCCGAGGTCGGAGATCGCCGCCTCCCGGAACTCGACCGTGTGGCCGCCGATCGCGTCGGTCGAGATCGAGACGTACGGGTGGATGGCCGGCAGCGCCTGGCTCACGTCCCCCATATCAGTCGAACCCATCCGTACGCGCTGGGGCGCGGGATCGATCGGAACGCCCAGCGACGCCAGGTGCTCGGCGAACCGCCCGGCCAGCGGTCCGTTGGAACGCATCGCTGCATACCCCTTCTGGGCTTCAGTCTCCAGCCGGGCACCGGTCGCCCTCGCCGCGCCCTCCGCGCAGGCGATCACCCTGCTCAGGCATTCGGATGCATAACCGTCGTCGGCTGCCCGTACCGAGAACGAGGCTTCCGCCCTGTCCGGGATGACGTTGGGCGCGGCGCCGCCGTAGGTGACGATGCCGTGGATGCGCGCGTCGTCGCGCAGTTGCTGGCGCAGCAGGCCGATCGACACGAAGAGTTGGATGAGGGCGTCCAGCGCGTTCACCCCCTCCTCCGGTGCCGCCGCGGCGTGCGACGCCCGCCCGTGGTAGGCGACCCGAAGGCGCCAGGAGGCGAGCGAAGGCCGCTCCGGCAACGTGTAGGATGCCGGATGGAACATCATCGCCGCATCGACGTCCGCGAAGACCCCGGCTTCCAGCAGGATCTTCTTGCCGCTACCCCCCTCCTCGGCCGGCGTCCCGATCACCAGCACGCGACCGGGCAGCTCGGCCGCGACGGCGGCGATCCCAATCCCTGCTCCCACACCCGCGGCGGCGATCAGGTTGTGGCCACAGGCATGCCCGATCTCGGGCAACGCGTCGTACTCGCACAAAAAGGCGACGGTCGGACCCGCACGGCGCTCGGGGAGTTCGGCCCGGAAGGCCGTCGGCAGGCCGCCCACCCCGCGCCGCACCGAGTAGCCATGCCGTTCCAGCAGCGCGCACAGCAGCGCCGCCGAGTTGTGCTCGGCGAACGCAACTTCGGGGTTGGCGTGCAGCGTGCGGGAGGTCTCGATCAGCTCGTCGCGTGCGGCGTCGATCGCAGCGACGACCCTCTGCCCCAGATCATCCATGGTCGGCCTCCTCGTGCACCCACAATCCGCATTCCGCGACGGCCCGACTCCGTCCTGCGGCGGATCTGGACGTGCGACGGGGTGAGCGTGCAAAATGAGTCCATGACCGCAGTCCTCGGCGTCCTGATCGCGCTGGCGGTGATGGCCGCGGCCCTGTACTTGATCTGGCAGATCGTGGGGCCGACCTGGCGTCGGGCGGTCGCGCAGACCGACGAGGAACTGTCCCGGCCGGTGCGCGACCCCGCGGCCGGCCTGGAAACGGACGTGACCGACCGCATGCCCCCGCCGCGGCTTTCGTGGAACTGGGCGGCCGCGCTGTTCGGCCCGTTCTGGTACCTGTACCAGGGGTTGTGGGCGCACTTCTGCGTGCTGGCCGCCACCGCGTTCCTCAGCGGAGGGTTGTTGCTGCCTTTCGTCTGGATTTACTGCGCGGTCAAGGCGAACGAGGACCTCTGGGAGTTCCGCAAGGCCCGCTGGAGCGCGTACTGACCGGCCGAAGCGGCAGCGGCCCAAACCCGCCGGACGACGGACGGAGCGCCGGGACACGGCGTTCCCGACGCTCCGCGCAGCCGTCCGACCCCTCGGCGCCGCAGGACCGCTCGTCGGCTACGCTACAGCCGGCTGGCGACTGAACCCCGCCCACAGGCCCCACAGCGCGATCACCAGGTGGATCACGTTGTACATCGCCGTGACCTCGATTCCGATTCCCACGAGCGTCGCGGGCGCCACGAACCCCAGCAACGCCACCAGCGCGTAGATCACCCCGAAGACCTGCGCGAAGCTGCGAGCCGCCGACACCGCCGAAAAGCCGATGTAGGCTCCGATGAGACCGGTGGCCAGGTGGATCACGTTGTGCACCAGGCTGGGTGCTGCGCCGAGCAGGGAAGCCAGAAGATCCGAAGCGATGAAGCCGAGCAGCCCTACCACGATGAGGACCACGCCGACGACCTGAGCGTACGTCTTGGCCATCTCACCCCTCCTCGTGCTTTTTTGCTCCGGCGCCCCGTCGGTGCCGGATCCTGCCCGCTCCGCCTCCGATCCTACGTGCAACCCCCATCAAGGTCAATGGATCCCCCCGTCACGCGTGGCCTTCCACCACCTCCACGAGGATGTCGGCCGCGAGGGCACACTGTTCGGCCGACACATCGAGATGCGTGACGGCCCGAATCGTGCGCGGGCCGATCGCGAAGACCAGCACCCCTCTGTCCTTCGCGCGGGCCACGACGGTGGGCGCGTCCGGGGCTTCGGGTGCGAGGCCGAAGACCACGATGTTCGTCTGGACGGCGGCCGCTTCCAGCAAGATGCGGGGACTCTGCGCGAGTCGCTCGGCGATCCCCCGTGCGTTTGCGTGGTCCTGGGCGAGCCGCTCGAGGTTGTGGTCCAGCGCGTACAGGCCGGCTGCGGCGAAGATCCCGACCTGGCGCATCGCGCCTCCCAGCATCCGGCGGCACCGCACGGCACGACCCATGAGGTCGCGCGGACCCGCCAGCAGCGACCCTCCCGGCGCGCCCAGCCCCTTCGACAGCGCCACCGAGACTAGGTCGAACGGGGCAGCGAGTTCGGCCGGGCTGCGTCCGGTGGCGACCGCCGCGTTCCACAGACGCGCGCCGTCCAAGTAGGTGGACACCCCGTGGCCCCTTGCCCCTGCGCAGATCCGCTCGGCCTCGTCCAGCGGGAAGATCACACCGCCCGCCCTGTTGTGCGTGTTCTCGACGGCCACCACGGTGGTGGGGGGGTAGGTGATGTGGTCGCGGGGCTTGCGGGCCGCCAGGAACTGCTCTGCGGTGAAGATGCCACGGTCGCCGACTTCGGTGAACTGAACCCCGGCGTTGGCCGCGCCGGCGCCGGTTTCGTGCCACACCAAGTGGCTCTCGCGGCTGGTGATGACGTCGTCCCCGGGTCGCGTGAGCACGCGCAGGGCGACCTGGTTGGCCATCGTCCCCGTCGGCAGCCACAGAGCGGCTTCCTTGCCCAAGGTGGCCGCCACGCGCTCCTGCAGCGCGTTCACCGTCGGGTCCTCCCCGAACTGGTCGTCCCCCACCGCCGCCGAAGCCATCGCCTCCCGCATCGGGCGCGACGGGCGCGTGACGGTGTCGGAGCGCAGATCGACGGGCAACAGAGCCTCCATCGCGGACCTCCTAACCGCAACGAGTCTGGTCGGCAACGCCTGGAAACGTTACAATCTCACGCTACCCTGACGGAACAACCGACGGCGCAGCACCTCGATCGGCGACCTTCGGTAGCGGCGGCGACCGTGATGCCCGTTCGACGACGCAGCCTCCCGTTTGCGGCCGCAGTGTTGGTAGCCTGCGCGGCCCTGCTCGGTCTGCCGTTCCCTTCGGAACGGGCCAAAGCCGCCCAGCCGCAGGAGCAGGTCGAGCGCGGTCGGACCGTCTTCCAGAACGCCTGCGCCCGGTGTCACGGCGGCCAGGGCGAGGGCGGAGAGGGGCCCAGGCTCATCGGACCCGGCAACGGGCTGGCGGGCTACCTGGATGCCCAGACCCTCTTCAACTTCGTGAGCACCAACATGCCGGTCGACGACCCGGGCTCCCTCAGCGCCGAGGACTACTGGGCGGTGCTGGCGTTCCTGCTCGACGCCAACGGGTTGCTGCCCCGGGGAGTCGTCCTCGGACCGCAGACCGCACCGGGCGTCCGCCTGCCCCCTTGACCGTGACCGCCCCGCGGTGAACTCGTAGCAGTGGGCCTGAAGTCGACGGCGGTCAAACCTCCGGGTAGAAGCGCCGCACCAGGCTCTCGCGCTCCCGCCAGCCCTGGCTGACCTTCACCCACAGGTCCAGGTAGACGCGCCCTCCGATGAGCGCCTCGATCTCCTGCCGGGCCAGCGTCCCGATCTCCCGGATCACGCGGCCACCTCCTCCGACCAGGATCTTCTTCTGGGAAGGCCTCTCGACGTGGAGCGTGGCACGGATGTACGTGATCCCCTGTTCGGGCCTGGGTCGGAACTCATCGAGTTCGACGGCGATCGCGTGCGGGATCTCCTCCCGCGTCAGCAGGATCGCCTTCTCGCGCACGACCTCCCTTACCAGGGCCTGCACGGGCTGGTCGGTGAGGTCGTCGTCTTCGAAGTACCGCGGCCCCGGGGGCAGACGCTCTACGATCGCCATCACCACCTCGTCCAGCCCTTCTGCGCGCAGCGCACTCGTCCGCACGACCTGCTCGGGCCGCACGGATTCGGCCAGCCACGACTCCCAGGTCTGGAGCGCGTGCGGCGTGGCAACATCCCGCTTATTCACGACCGCAACGGTCGGTCTGCCGGCAGAGGCCACCGCCTCGGCGGCGATTCGGCTTTCCTCTCCCGGGGAACGCGACCCGTCCACGACGAACAGCACCACGTCCACGTCGGCGAGGGCGGTGCGCGCCGCGCGCAGCATCCGCTCCCCGAGGGTGTGCCGGGGACGGTGCAGGCCGGGCGTGTCGACGAAGACGATCTGGGCGTGCGGAAGCGTCGCCACCCCCCGCAACGGCGAGCGTGTAGTCTGCGGCATGGGCGAGGTGATCGCGACCTTGGCCCCGACGAGCGCGTTCAGCAGGGTCGACTTCCCGCTGTTCGGAGGCCCCACCAACGCCGCGAACCCCGATCGGAACTCCGCCTGCGGCGTGGGTGCCTCTGCCACTTCCGCGCCCCACTCCGTCCGGTCACCGATCGCCATCCGGGCGTTCGAACGCATGCGGGAGCAGCTCTTCGAAACGGTACACGCGCGGCCGACCCGGCCGCGCGAGAATCACCAGAGGGGATCCGAACTCGCGTAGCACCTGGCGGCAGGCCCCGCAGGGTGGGAGTTCGCGCCGATCCGGGCCGACGATCGCGACCGCGACGATGCGGCGCCGGCCCTCCGACACGGCCTTGTGGACCGCGATGCGCTCGGCACACTGCGACAACCCGAACGAGCCGCACTCGACGTTGCAACCCGCATAGATCCTCCCGTCGGCGGTCAGCACCGCCGCACCGACGGGGAAGCGCGAATAGGGTGCGTAGGCACGACGCCGCGCCCCCCGGGCGGCGCGCACCAGCCGCGCCCGCACCGCGGGGTCGAGGGCTCCCTCGGCAGCCGGCCTCTGGCGGGTGGCCTTCAAGCTCTCGCCTCTTGGGCGGAGGCCATCTTGTGCACGCGCAGGCGCGCGATCCGCTGGCCGTCGAGTTCCTCTACGCGGATCCGCACGCCGTCGTAGGTGATCTCCTCACCGAGCTGGGGGACGTGTCCCACGCGGCTGTAGACGAACCCACCCAGCGTGTCGACCTCGTCGGCGGGCAGTTCGATGCGCAGGCGTTCGTTGACCTCGTCGAGTTGCATCCGGGCGTCGACGATCGCTGTGTGCTCGTCCACCATCACGAGCGGCTCGCGTTCCTCGACATCGTACTCGTCTCGGATCTCGCCCACGATCTCCTCCAGCACGTCCTCGATCGTCACCAGACCCGCGGTCCCGCCATACTCGTCGACGACGATCACGATGTGCGTGTTGTTCTGCCGCATCTCACGGAACAGCTCTCCGACCTTCTTCGTCTCGGGCACGTAGTACGCCCGCCGCATGACGTCCGCGGCCGTGACGTCGGTCCGCCCCTCCCGCAGATACCGGAACAAGTCCTTCACGTAGACCACGCCGACGATGTGATCGATCGTGTCCCGGTAAACGGGGATGCGCGAGTGCCCTTCCTCCATCGCGCGGTCCACGATCTCGAGCAGTCTGGCGTCGTGGGGAATGGCTTGGATGTCCACCCGGGGAACCATGATCTCCCGCGCCAGGGTCTCGCCGAGTTCAAAGATCGAGTGGATCATCTCCCGCTCGCCCTCTTCGAGCGCGCCGTTCGCCTCGCCGATGCGCACCATCAGACGGATGTGTTCTTCGGTGAGCGGGGCGCGCTCCCAGATCGCGTGCCCGGACGGCAGTCGCCCCAGCAGCGTGGTGACCGGCCACAGCACCACCTCGAACGCACGCAGCGGCACCGCGCACATCACCGCCAACGCATCCGGCGCACGCGCTGCAGCGGTCCGGGGGACGATCCTTGCCGCCAGCAACACGATCCCGGCCGCCGCGACGACCGCCACCACCTCGCCCCAACCCGAGCCCAGGCGTCGGATCGCCAGGCTGGCAGCCACCACCGCCAGACCTACCTCCGCGAGGAGTTGGCCGACCGTGAGCGTGCTCAGGATGCGGGAAGGGGTGTCGAGCAGCCGCAGAGCTACCGATGCCCGCAGGTGACCTTCGTCGGCCAGCTGCCGTAGCCGCTGCCGGTTGGCGCCGAACAGGGCAACCTCGGCGACGGAGAAGAACGCGGACAACGACACCAGGACGGCCGCAAGGAAGTACCGTCCCAGCTCACTACTTGAGTCGTCCACCGATTCGCTTCCTCCTCACAACAGCCGAGCGCAGGACATCCTTGATTTTATCATGTGTGCGCGGCCGATGCTCAACGGTCGCGGCTCTACGCCACGCGGCTCCGACCAGCCCGGCGACCACGGCCGCGGCCAGGACGAGGCCCCTCAGCCATGCGGTGTCCGTGACCCCGATACGCGACAGCACACCAGGCCCGAGCACAACGACGCCGACCGCGGCCGCCGCGCCGGCCGCCACTACGACCGCGCCCGCAGCGACGTCCTTGACGACCTTCCCGGGCGCCTGGGAGGCGTCCGATGCACTCGCCCTCGGGGCGGTCGCATCGGTCAGGACCTCGATGCTCGTGTTGAGCAGCTCGCTGGTGACCACCAGCGCGATCGCCAACAGCAGCAGCGCAACCTGGGTCGCATCCGCCTCCAACCACCACGCCATCGCCGCCACCGCCGCCCCGATGCCAAGTTGCAGCCGCAAGTTGCGTTGCGTCCTCAGCGCGTGGGCCAGCCCATCCCCGGCCGCACGGAACGCATCGGCCAGGCCGCGGTTCACCCGTGCCTCCCCGTGCGCGGTGCGCCTTCGCCCACGGAGGTCCTGCGCGCAGGGCGCAGCCGGCGCAGGATCTCTCCCTGCGCCTCCCACATCCGACGGCGCCCCGCTTCGGTGTCATCCTCAAACCCGAGCAGGTGCAGCGTCCCGTGGACGGCCAGCAGCGCGATCTCGTCGGCCAGCCGGTGGCCGGCCTGCGCCGCCTGCTCTGCGGCCCGGTCCAGCGAGATCACGACGTCGCCCAGCAGTCGCGGTCCCGGGCCCCTCCGGGCTTCGGCCTGCGGGAATGCCAGCACGTCGGTCGGTGTGTCCTTGCCGCGATAGCGGCGGTTCATGGCCCGAATCGTCGCGTCGTCGGTCAGCAGCACGCTCACCTCCACCGGCTCGCGCACGCCCGCGACCCCGAGCGCCGCCCGGACGGCATCGCGCACCGCTGCTGCTTCACCTGCTCTGCCTTTCCTGCGCCGGTTGCGAACCGCTACGACGCTGGGCGGCACGGCGGTGCGCCTCAAGGCTCACCTCCGGGTACTCGATGCGCGGATGGAACATGCTCGTCAGCATGCGTGTGAAGGTTTGCGCGATCCGGTCGAGGTCGCGAAAGGTCAGGTCGCATTCGTCCAGCTGACCGTCTTCGAGCCGCTCTCGGATGATCCGGCGCACGACCTCACGGATCCGGTCCGGCGTGGGGTTGGACAGCGATCGAACCGCGGCTTCCACCGCGTCGGCGAGCATGACGATCGCGGTCTCCTTGGACTGCGGCTTCGGTCCCTCGTAACGGTACGCTTCGGGCTCGACGCGCCCGTCGGCTCGCTCGGACGCACGGTGGTAGAAGTAGGTCATCAGACTGGTGCCGTGGTGTTCCGGGATGAAGTCGGCGATCGCCTTGGGGATGCGGTGCTGCCTCGCATACTCCAGGCCGTCGCGCACGTGGGCCGCGAGGGTGAGGGCGCTGAGGCTGGGCGACATTTTCTCGTGCGGGTTGGGGGCTCCCCCGATCTGGTTTTCGACGAAGAAAGCGGGACGTCGGAGTTTGCCGACGTCGTGGTAGTACGTACCCACGCGCGTCAGCAGCGCGTCCGCGCCGACCGCCTCCGCGGCCGCCTCGGCCAGGTTGGCCACCATCACGGTGTGGTGGTACGTCCCCGGAGCTTCCAGCTGCAGCCGGCGCAGCAGCGGGTGGCTGGGATTGCTGAGTTCGAGCAGCTTGATCGGTGTGACCAGCCCGAAGAGGTCCTCCAGGTACGGAAGCGCACCGATCGCCAGGATGCCGGCGAGCAGGCCGTTGAGCACACCCAGCCCCACGTCCATGGCCGTCTGGGCCGGCGTCGCCCCGACGATCAGGCTCACGCTGAGGATCACGCCGACGTTGGCCGCGGCCACCAGCAGCCCGGCGTACGCGAGGTCGGTGCGGTGCTGGACGCGGCGCATGCTGAACACGCCGACCAGCGCCCCCACGTAGGCGACGGCGGCCAGGCGCATGTCGTTCCCGCCGACCACACCCGTCAGGATCGCCAGCACGCCGCCGGTGAACGACGCCACGCGCGGATTGAGGAGGATCGTGATCAACATCGTGGCGGCTGCGGTGGGAACCAAAAACCCGGACAGCCGCGTCGCGATGATCCGCGTGGCCAGCACCATCACCAGCACGATGAGCGCCAGCAGGACCAGGCGCCGGTCGTTGCTCCAGATCTCCGGCTGGTACTTGCGCAGGTAGACGGCGGCGATCCCGACGACGAGGGCCATGAACAGGACCATCCCGGCGAGCATGTCCCACCGCATCGGGGAAGACGCCAGCCCCAACGCCTGCAGCTTGCGGATCTGCTCTGCGCTGACCACATCGCCGCGCCGGACGATGACCTCGTCGCGGAGGATGCGCTCGCGCACCGGCTCGACGGACGCCCGCGCCGCATCCCGGGCCTGGCGGGTCGCCGCCTCGTCGACGAGGAGGTTGGGCCGCAAAAAGCGGGCGACAGCGAACCGCGCCAGGGCGCTGCTCGGGCCCGCGGGCAGCTGGGCGTCGCGGAGCAAGTCGCGCGCCTGCGCCTGGGCGGCAGGGACCTCCTCCGGCCGCACCCCGCGGTCCAGCGTGCGGTGCAGAGCGGCCAGCGTCGCTTCCCGCACGGCGACGATCTCCTCGCGGCTAAGCGTCTGGGCGGCTGCCAGCGCCTCGTTCTGGAGGCCCAGACGGGCGAACCGTTGCCGGCGCTCTGCATCGCTGATCGACCGGTCCGCGCGCAGTGCCAGGATCGACTCGAAGAACTGCCGGACGGAACGTTCGGTCTGCGCCGTCACCGCGACGTCGAGCCTGTAGATGGGCCGGATCGCGCTCGCCGCCTCCTGTCGCAACGCCTCGGTCCGCTCCTGGTTGACATACTCCAGGGTGCGGGGAGCGGTCACGTCGTAGGGGCTGACCATGCCTTCGCGCAGGGTGACGCGCGGGGGCAGGTACTGCAGCGCGCCGACCGCTGCCAGCGCAAGCACGAGCGTCACGAAGATGAGCAGGCGTCGGGTGCGCCCTCGCAGAACCACGCTATATCCTCCACCCCTATCCGGTCGCAATCACCGGCCGAGGTGTCGACGGTCAGGGCTTTCGCGCGGGCGTGCAGAACTCCTGCCGTGCGGGTCGGCACCGTCGGGTCATGGGGATCGACACGGGCAGCACCTCACCGACGAGGTCACCCCTGCTTGCTTCCCAGACGCATCGTTCCACGGGTGCCCACGAAAAGATGTATGATGTCACCGCGGGCCGATCAACCGCCAGGTGTGGCCCCGGTGTACGGCGTGACACCCCGATGTCCCGAGCGTCGGAGGCAGAGCTGAGGAGGTGAGGCCAATGGGACGTACGCACTTCCTGCCCGCCGACCGCGTACACTATGCGTGGAACAACCGTCTGCCGCCGGCTCTGGAAGTGGACAGCGGCGACACCGTGGTCTTCGATCTGCGCGAGGTCACCGACAACCAGATCACCCCCGCCTCTACCGCCGACGATCTCACCCGGCTGGACTGGGGCCGCATCTACCCCCTCGGCGGTCCCGTGGCGGTCAAGGGTGCACAGCCCGGCGACGTCCTGGAGGTGGAGATCTTGGACTTGCACCCCAAGGGTTGGGGCTGGACCGGGATCATCCCCGGTTTCGGGCTGCTGGAAGACGAGTTCACCCGGCCCTACCTGCGCATCTGGGATCTGTCCGCCGGCGATCACACCACGCTGCAGGAGACCATCCGCATCCCGCTGGATCCCTTCTGTGGCACCATGGGCGTCGCTCCGGCCGAGCCGGGCGAGATCCCGGTGATGCCCCCGGGCCGCTTCGGCGGCAACATGGACATCCGTCACCTCACCCGCGGGGCGCGCCTGCTCCTGCCCGTGCAGGTGGAAGGAGGGCTGTTCTCCTGCGGGGACTGCCATGCCGCCCAGGGCGACGGTGAGGTCTGCGTCACCGGCATCGAGGCACCCATGCACGTGGCCCTGCGCCTGTGGGTGCACAAGGGTCGATCCCTTCCCGAGCCCCAGTTCATCACGCCCGGGCCGCTGACGCCGCGCTACGACCACAAGGGCTACTACGCCACCACCGGCATTGCCGCTGACCTGATGGAGGCCGCGCGCAAGGCAGTGCGCCACATGATCGGCTACCTGACGCAGACCTACCGCCTCACACCCGAGGACGCCTACGTTCTCTGCAGCGTGGCCGTGGACCTTAAGATCAGCGAGGTGGTGGACAAGCCCAACTGGATCGTCACGGCCTACGCGCCGCTGGCCATCTTCACCTGACCCGTGCACGGGTCGGAAGACCGCCGGGGCTCAGCGCAAGAGGGACTGGAACGCCTTCATCACCGCCCCGCGTTCGCGCGCGGTGCGGAGGACTACGATGATGGTGTCGTCTCCGGCGACCGTGCCCGCGACCCCCGGAAGCTGCGCTTCGTCGATCGCAACCGCCACCGCGTTGGCGCGACCGCTGAGGGTCTTCACGAGCAGCACGGCTTCCCCGGTGTCCAGGCCCGTGACGAACTCCTCGAAGGCGTCTTGTAGTTTCTCCTGGGCCTTCGGCGTCGGGCGGGGTTGCGACGGCGGGGCGGCGTAGCGGTAACGTCCGTCCCGGTCGCGGATCTTGACCAAGCCCAGACGCTTGATGTCGCGCGAAACCGTCGCCTGGGTCGCGTCGAACCCCCGGCGGCGCAGCGCCGCCACGAGGTCCTGCTGCCGCCCGACCGGGCGCCCGGCGACGATCTCGAGGATGGCGCGCTCGCGCCGCTCCCGGCTCACGTCTGCCCGAGCAACCTCCCTTCCTCATGCAGCCGGTAGATCGGGGGCGGCGTGCACGCGGACAACCACGCGCGTGCCGCGGCGAGTTCCCCTCGCAGCTGGACGACCTGCTCGGCGACGCGCTGCGGCGCAGGGCCGCCGTGCGCCAGCCGTGCGCGGACCGATCCTTCCGGGGAGAGAACGTCGTGGACGTCGGCTTCGATCTCGGCGGCGATCCCCTGCATGACCGGCAACGGCAGCTCCCACAGTTCGCAACCTCGCGACTCCGCCTCCCGGACGAGGGCCCCGACTCGCTCGTGCGCGGTCCGGAACGCAACGCCCTTGCGCACCAGGTAGTCGGCGAGGTCAGTGGCGGTCAGGAAGCCCCCGCGCAGCGCATCGCGCATGCGGTCCGTGCGGTAGACGACCCCGCGCGCGGTGACCGTCGCGGCCGCCAGAGCGCCCGACGCCGTGTCAAGCGCGTCGAACAGCAATTCTTTGTCTTCTTGCAGATCGCTGTTGTACGCGAGCGCCAGCCCCTTCAGCATCGCCAGCAGCGAAGCCAGATCGCCGATCACGCGGCCGGCCTTCCCTCGGATCAGTTCCGCCGCCTCGGGATTCTTCTTCTGAGGCATGAGGCTGCTGCCCTTGGCGACCGTGTCGTCCAGCGCCACGAAACCAAACTCGGGTGTGCTCCACAGGACGACCTCCTCCGCCCACCGCGACAGGTGCACCATCAGCAACGCGCAGGCGAAGATGGCTTCAGCCACGTAGTCGCGATCCGCGACCGCGTGCATGCTGTTGGCGAAGACCGCCGGAAGGCCGAGGAGCTGGGCCGTCCGATGGGGCTCGATCGGGTGCGGCGTCCCCGCCAGCGCACCCGCGCCCAGCGGCGAGGTCCCCGCGGCGGCGTGGACCGCCCGCAGGCGCCCAACGTCGGATGCGAGCGACCACGCGTGGGCCAGCAGGTGGTGGGCCAGACTGACCGGCTGTGCCCGCTGCAGGTGCGTGTAGCCCGGCATCCAGGTCTCGGTGTGCGCAACCGCCTGCCGCACCCAGACGTCGATGAGTTCGCAGGCCTGGGCGATGACCCGTTCGAGCGCGTCGCGCACGTACAGGCGCAGCGCGGTCGCGGTCTGGTCGTTGCGGCTGCGCGCGGTGTGCAGCCTTCCGGCTGCCGGGCCGATGCGCTCGTGCAGGACGCGCTCGATCCACGAGTGTACGTCCTCGTCGGGGCCTTCTGCGGCCAGCACGCCGGACTCCAGGTCTCGGAGCATCTCCGACAGGCCGCGCAGGATCGCCTCCGCGTCCGCACGGGGAATCGTGCCTGTCTCCGCGAGCATGCGCGCGTGCGCCAGGCTCCCGATCAGATCCCATCGGGCCAGGCGGCGGTCGAAGGGCAACGACCGCGTGAACCGGTCGATCGCGGAATCGAGGCGGCCTGCAAAGCGCCCGCCCCACATCTTCGGCGGCGGATCCGAACCCACCAGGGAAGTCGCCTACGACACGGGTTCTTTGATCTCCAGGTCCCTGATCTCCGGACGCGCCGAGGCCACCACGCGTATCGGCAGGCCCCACAGCCGGATGAATCCCGCTGCGTCCTTCTGATCGTAGACCGCATCCCGTTCGAACGTCGCGAGGTCGTGGCTGTACAGGGAGTGTGGCGAACGGCGGCTGACCGCGATGCAGCTGCCCTTGAACAGCCTCACCGTGACGGTGCCCGTCACCCACCGGTGCGATGCCTCGAAGAAGGCGTCGAACGCCGTGCGCAGCGGCGAGTACCACTGACCCGCGTAGACGAGTTGCGCGTACCGCGGCGAGATCGCGTCCTTGAAGTGGAACGTTTCGCGGTCGAGTGTGAGTGCTTCCAGATCGCGCAGCGCCGTCATCAGCACCGTTCCGGCGGGCGTCTCGTAGACGCCGCGGCTCTTCATGCCGACGAGCCGGTTCTCGACCATGTCGACGCGTCCGACGCCGTGGGCACCGGCCACCGCGTTGAGCGATGCGATGAGACTCGCCGGCGTCATCGCGATGCCGTCCACGGCCACCGGCAGTCCCGCCTCGAAAGCGATCTCCACGAACTGGGGCGCGTCCGGAGCGTCGCCCGGATCCACCGTCAGCTGGAACATGTCCGCCGGGGGGATCGCCGCGGGGTCCTCGAGGATGCCCCCTTCGTAGGACGTATGCCACAGGTTCTGGTCGACGCTGTAGGGCTTGTCCGGGCTGACCGGAACGGGGATCCCGTGGCGCTGCGCGTAGGCGACCTCGTCGGCGCGCGATCGGAGTTCCCACTCGCGCCAGGGCGCGACGATCTTCAGGTGGGGCGCCAGCGCCATGTAGGCGAGCTCGAACCGTACCTGGTCGTTGCCCTTGCCGGTGCAGCCGTGCGCGACCGCATCGCACCCGGTCTCCAGCGCCACCTGCACCTGGACCTTGGCGATCAGCGGCCGGGCAAGCGCCGTGCCCAGGAGGTAGCGGCCCTCGTAGATGGCCCCAGCCCGCAGGGCCGGGAACAGGTAGTCGCGCGCGAACGCCTCGCGGGCGTCCACGACGTAGCACGCAGAGGCCCCACTGTGGATCGCCTTCCTCCGCACACCGTCGAAGTCATCGCGTTGCCCGACGTCCACGACGACCGCGATCACCTCGCACCCGTAGTTTTCCCTCAGCCACGGGATCGCGACCGACGTATCGAGTCCGCCGGAGTACGCGAGAGCGACCTTGCGCACCGTGGTCACCATGGGCTCACATCACCTCCCGGCCACCAACACCTCTTCCAGAATTGCCAGCGCCCGATCGACCTCGGATGCGGTCACGATCAGCGGCGGTGCGAACCGCAGCGTGCGCGGCCGCACCGCGTTGGCGAGCAACCCCCGTCTCATGCACGCCTCGACGATCGGCCCGGCATCCACCCGCAGCTCGCAGGCGACGAGCAGGCCCATCCCCCGCACCCCTTCGATCGCCTCGTGTTCCCGCGCGAGCGCCCGCAGACCGTCTACCAGCCGCTGACCCATCGCGGCGGCGTTCGCCACGAGTCCTTCGGAGGCGATCGTCTCCAGCACCGCGCACACCGCGGCGCTGCTGAGCGCGTTGCCGCCGAACGTCGTCCCGTGGTCGCCGGGTTGGAAGTGCCCTGCGACCTCGTCGCGCGCCAGTACGGCGCCCACGGGCACGCCGCCGCCCAGCCCCTTGGCCAGCGTGACCACGTCCGGCCGGACCCCATAGTGCTGGAACGCGAACATCGCCCCCGTGCGCCCGACTCCGGTCTGCACCTCATCGAGGATCAGCAGCACGTTGCGGGCGCGACACAGTTCCGCCAGCGCGCGCAGGTAGTCGAGCTCGGCGGGCACCACCCCGCCCTCGCCCTGCACCGGCTCGACCAGCACAGCGCAGGTGGCGTCGCCGACCGCCTGCGCGGCGGCGTCCGCGTCGTTGTAGGCAACGAACCGGAAGCCCTGCGGCAGTGGCTCAAACCCCTGATGGTATCGCGGGTTGCCGGTGGCGGCCACCGTCGCGAGCGTGCGGCCGTGGAAGCTGTTGTGCGTCACGACGATCTCGAACGCACCGGGGCCCTTGTGGGACTTCGCCCACTTGCGGGCAAGCTTGATCGCGGCCTCGTTGGCCTCCGCGCCGCTGTTGCAGAAGAACGCGCGGTCCAGCCCGGACGCCTCCACGAGGAGTTTGGCCGCCCTGGCCTGTTCGGGGATGTGGTAGAGGTTGGAGACGTGCAGGTAGCGCTCGACCTGTTCGCACAGCGCCCGTACGAGCGCTGGGTGGGCGTGCCCCAGGCTGCTGACGGCAATCCCCCCGACGAAGTCCAGGTACGCCTTGCCGTCTAGATCCCACAGCCAAACGCCCTCGCCGCGTGCGAACGCCACCGGCGCACGGTGGTAGTTCGCGAACAGGTAGCGCTCGGTCCACTGCAGAACGGTCTGGCTGTCCACCGGCTACGCCTCCGACGCGGTGTGCCGGCCATCCGGCGACCGAATCATCGTGCCGACGCCGGTTTGCGTGAACAGTTCGACCAAAAGCCCGTGGGGGATGTCGGCGCTGATGATGTGGGCGCTGGGAACTCCCCCGTCGAGCGCCACCAGGCACGCCTCCACTTTGGGGATCATGCCACGCGACACGACGCCGCCGGTGACGAGCGTCCGGGCCGCGTCCGGGGTGAGCTCCGACAGCAGCTCGCGCCGGCCGTCCACCTCGCGGTAGATCCCTTCCACGTCGGTGAGGACGATCAGTTTATCGGCGCGCAGCGCCACGGCCAACGCCGCGGCGGCCACGTCGGCGTTCAGATTGTACCCGGTGCCGTCCGCATCCGCTCCGACGGACGCGATCACGGGCAGGAAACCGGCTCCGAGGAGCACCTCGACGACGCGCGGCTCGACGCCCGCGACCTCTCCCACGTATCCGAGATCCACGCCGGGCGCGTGGCGCCGGGCCCGCAGCAGTCCGGCGTCCTTGCCCGACAGACCCACCGCCTGCCCTCCGGCCTGCTGGAGCACCGTGACGATGTGCTTGTTCACGCGGCCGGCAAGCACCATCTCGACGACATCCATCGTCTCGGCGTCGGTCACGCGCAGCCCGTTCACGAATCGGGAGGGCTTGCCCAGGCGCTCGAGCATCCGGGTGATTTCCGGTCCGCCGCCGTGCACGAGCACCGGCCGAACTCCGGCGCGCTGGAGCAGCACGAGGTCTTCCGGCAGCGTCCCCAGACCCCCGGCATCCAGCACGCTGCCGCCGAACTTCACCACGACGGTCCGCCCCTTCCAGGCGGCAACGTACCGGAGGGCGGCCGCCAGCGGGGCACCGATCGTGTGGGAAGAAAGCGTCAAGATGTTCATCGACGCGCTAGGTGATGTAGCTCCCGTTGATCCTCACGTACTCCTCGCCCAGGTCGCAGGTCCACACCGCAGCCGCCCCATCGCCGATGCCGAGGCTCACCCTGATCTCGACCTCCGGCCCGCGCAGAGCCGCAGTCGCCGCATCGAAGACGCCGGAGACGCCGATGCCACCGCGCACCACCTGCACCTCCCCAAACCAGATATCCGTCCGCGCTTCCTCGACCTCAACGCCCGCATACCCGACGGCAGCCAGCACCCGGCCCCAGTTCGGTTCGCCCCCGTGCAGCATCGTCTTCACGAGCAGCGAGGTGGCCACCGCGTACGCCGCGCGCTTGGCCTGGGCGGCGTCGCGGGCACCCTCGATTCGGATCCGGGCGATCTTCGTGGCCCCCTCACCGTCGCGCACGACCATCTTCGCCAGGTGCTCGGCGACCGCGGTCAGCGCGGCGACGAAGCGGTCCAACGCCTCGCCTTCGTGGATGGGCTGCGCGCCCGCCTGGGCATTGGCCAGGACCAGCACCGTGTCGTTCGTACTCGTGTCCCCGTCGACGGTGATCGCGTTGAACGACGCGTCGACCGCACGCCGCAGCGCCTGCTGCAGCACCGGCGCGGGAACGGTGGCGTCGGTCGTGAGCACGCACAGCGTCGTCGCCAGGTTCGGGTGGATCATGCCGGCCCCCTTCGCCATTCCCCCGACGTGAATCCGTCGTCCGCCCAGGTGAACCACCGCGGCCGCCGTCTTGCGGAACGCGTCGGTGGTGAGGATCGCCTCCGCGGCGGTTTCCCCCGACTCCGACAACTCCCCAGCGGCGACAGGGATCCCAGCGCGGATCGCCGCCATCGGCAACGGCACCCCGATCACGCCCGTCGAGGCCACGAGCACGTGACCGGCCGGCAGTCCCAGCACCTGGCCGGTGACCTCGGCCATCTCGCAGGTGTCGCGCCAGCCCTGCTCGCCGGTGCAGGCGTTCGCGTTGCCGCTGTTGATCACGACCGCCTGCGCCACCCCACCGGCGACGACCTGCTGGCACCAGCGGACGGGGGCTGCTCGGACACGGTTCGTGGTGAACATACCCGCCACGGTCGCGGGCACCTGCGAGACGAGCAACGCCAGGTCGCGCCTGTGCTGCTTGATCCCGCAGTGTACCCCGGCAGCCAAGAAGCCCCGCGGCGTCGTCGCGTCGCCGTCGATCAGCTCCACACCCGTCCGTTCAGCGATCACCCCGCACCTCGAAGACACACGATGGGCAACGGATGGCCGGTCTTCGGACCACGCCCGCTAGGGAAAGACCGCCGCCGCCCACAGCCCCTCTTCCTCCGGGAGGCCGCACATCAGGTTCATGCTCTGGATCGCCTGTCCGGCGGCGCCTTTGCCGAGGTTGTCCAGCGCGGCGATCGCCACCGCCACGCGCCGCTCGGCGTCCACGCGCACCGCAACGTCGCAGAAGTTCGACCCATACGTGGCCTTCGTCTGCGGGAGCTCGTCGGTCAGTACCCGCACGAAGGGTTCGGCGTCGTATGCCTCGCGGTACAGCGCAACCGCCTCGGCCGGCGCCAGGGGCTTAGCGAGCGTCACGTAGCAGTTCGCCAGGATGCCGCGCGTCATCGGGATCAGGTGGGGTGCGAAGAACACGCGCAACGGACAGCCCAGCGCCGACAGCGCCTGCTCCATCTCCGGGACGTGCCGGTGCGTCCCGACGTTGTACGGACGCACGTTCTCATTCACCTCGCCGAAGTGGGTGCCGGCCGCCGGCGCCCGCCCCGCCCCCGACACCCCGGACTTGGCATCCACGACCACGGCACCGGAAACACATCCAGCCTGCGCGAGCGGTGCGATGGCCAGCACAGCGGCAGTGGGGTAGCAACCAGGGCTGGCAACCAGTTGCGCCGAACGGATCGACGAACGCCAGAACTCGGGCAGGCCGTAGACCGCCTGCCCCAGCATCTGGGCCGCACGGTGCTCGAACCCGTACCAACGCACGTACGCCTCCGGGTCCCGAAGCCGAAAGCCCGCCCCCAAGTCCACGACCCGGGCGCCGGCCCGCAGGATCTCGGGCGCCGCCTCGATCGCGACCTCGTGGGGCAGCGCGAGGAAGACCACCTCGGAGTCCGCACCGATCCGGTGCCAGTCCGCGCCCTCCAGCGTGTGGCGCACGACCCCGCGGAGGTTCGGGAAGACCGCTTCGATCGACCGACCCTGTTGCTGGGCCGCCGCCAGGTGGCGGATCTGCACCCGCGGGTGGCGGCTCAACCACCGGACCACCTCGCCCCCCGTGTAGCCGGACGCGCCGGCGACGCTGACGCGAATCATAAGCATGAATATACACACGGCTGCATGAACTTGCAACCCCCGGAAACGGGAGGGGTCCGCGCGGCGAGCCCCGAAGGCTGTGGCGATGCCTACCGCAGACGCCGTCGTGATCGGCGCCGGCGTGATCGGCGCCAGCGTCGCCTATCACCTGGCTGCCCGGGGCTTGCGCACGGTCGTCGTCGAGCGCGCGCCGGGACCGGGTATGGGCAGCACGGCGTGCGCCACCGGGGGTTTCCGTGCGCAGTTCACGACGGAGGTGAACGTCCGGCTGTCGCTGCTCTCGCGCGCCAAACTGCTGGCGTTTCGTGAAGAGACCGGCGTCGATCCCGGCTACCGCCCGTGTGGATACCTGTTCATCGCGACGTCGCCGGACCAGATGGAGCTGCTCAGGGCCGCCGTCGACGTGCAGCGGCGCGCAGGGCTGCGCGAGGTTGCGGAGGTCTGCCCCGAGGAGATCGCCCGAATCCATCCGGCCGTGAAGTTGGATCGGGTTACGGGCGGGACGTTCTGTCCCACCGACGGCTTCACAAAGCCGACCGAGATCTTGCGGGGCTACCTCGAAGCCGCCCGGCGACTCGGTGTGGAGTTTGTGTACGGGGCGGACGCCCGGTGCGTGGTCACCGACGGGCGCATCGCGGGCGTCCGGACGGACAGGACGACGATCGCCACCGCGTGCGTCGTCAACGCTGCCGGTCCGTGGGCGGGTAAGGTCGCCCGGCAGGCGGGCGTGGCAATTCCGGTCCACCCGGTGCGCCGCCAGGTGGCGGTCACGCACCCCTTCGGGGGGCTCCCGGAACACATGCCGATGACGATCTTCGTCGAGGACGGCTTCCACCTCCGCGTGCGCGACGGCCGCGTGCTCCTGCTGTGGCCTGCGGATCTGCCGTCGGACGACCCGTTCGACACGACCTTCGACGAGCGGTGGCTGGACGGCGTGATGGTACGCGCCCGCACGCGCCTGCTTTGCCTGGCCGAAGCCGAGATCGACCTGGAACGGTGCTGGGCCGGTCTGTACGAGATGTCCCCGGACCGCCACGTCATCCTGGGGCAGGCACCGGGCCTGGCGGGTCTGTACCTGGTGAACGGGTCGTCGGGGCATGGGGTGATGCACGCGCCCGCGCTCGGCCAGCTCGTCGCCGAGGTGGTCACCGACGGCGAGGCAACATCCCTGGACATCCGACCGCTGCGGGCGACGCGGTTCGCCGAGGGCGATCTCAACCCGGAAAGCGGTGTCCTGTGACGCGGGAGGGACTGGCGGCGTGGAACCACCCTGGTGGCGCAACACACGGGGCGAGTGGTGGGTCATCGGTCAGGGGATCGTCATCCTGCTGATCGCACTGGCCCCACCTGCTTGGCGCTGGCCGGGCGAAGGGTCGGCGGCTAGGATCGCCGTCGGCGCGGCCCTGATGGCCGGGGGCCTGGGGTTGGCCGTGCTCGCGGCTGGTCAGCTGGGAGTCGGTCTGACGCCGCTGCCGCGCCCGAGGCCCCAGGCGCGGCTGATCCGCACCGGTGTGTACGCACACTCCCGCCACCCGATCTACGGCGGCCTGATCGTCGCGGCGTTCGGGTGGGCCGTGGTGCGCAACAGCGGGTTGCACCTGCTGCTCGCCGCCGTACTCACGGTCTACTTCTACCTGAAGTCGGAGCGAGAGGAGCAGTTCCTGGTGCAACGCTTTCCGGAGTACACGGAGTACCGGTCGCAGACGAAACGCTTCCTGCCGTGGCTGTTCTGACGGTGGTGCGGTGCGGTTATCCCAAGCCGTAGGTGCCGGGGAACCGGCGGGCCAGCAGGTCGACCAGCACGGCGGCCGGCAGCCCGACCACGTTGTGGTAGTCCCCCTCTATGCGCCGGACCAGAGCGGCACCGCGGCCCTGGATCGCATAGGCCCCGGCACGATCGCGCCACTCGCCAGTGGCGACGTACCCCGCGATCTCGCGCGGAGACAGTGCCCGGAAGGTCACGCGCGTCACGTCGTGGTGGACCTCCTCCCAGGTGTCGGTCAGCAGGCACAGGCCCGAGACGACCTCGTGCGTCTTGCCCGCCAGCGCCACCAGCATGTCGGATGCTTCCCTGGCGTCGCTGGCCTTGCCGTAGATCCGCCCGTCGAGGACCACGGTCGTGTCCACACCCAGGACCGGCCGCCCCTCCGCCTGGGCGATCACCGAACGGGCCTTGCCGCGCGCGTGCTCCCGTACGAGCGAGACGGGATCCAGCCCCGGCGGGTCGTGCTCTTCGTAGCGTGGAGACACCACCACGAACGGCACGCCCAACCGCGCGAGGATCTCCCTCCGCTGCGGCGAGACGGACGCGAGGACGATGGGCGCCACGGATCGTACCTGCCCTCCTGCCATCCCCGACACCTACAGGATCCGCTTGCCCAGGGCGGATGCGATCAGTTCCGTCGCCAGCCGGGCCGTTCGGTTCTCTGTGTCCATCACGGGGTTGACCTCGACCGCCTCCAGGGAGGCCAGCGCTCCGGACTCCGCGACGATCTCCATCGCCAGGTGCGCCTCCCGGTACGAGAGCCCGCCCACCGCGGGTGTGGCGACCCCGGGCGCGTGCATCGGATCCACGACGTCGAGATCCACGCTGAGGTGCAGCGGCGCCGAAAAGCCACGGGTGACGATGCGCAGCGCCTCCCGCATCACCTCGGCCACGCCGCGCTCGTCCACGTCCCGCATGGTGAACACCGCCACGCCGGCTTCCCGCAGCGCCGTTCGCTCGGGCGGATCGAGGTCGCGAACACCCACCAGGGCGGTGCGCGCGGCGTCGACCTTGGGCCCAAAACCGCCCACCGATCCCAACGCGGGGTCACCCCTGCCCACCAGCGCTGCGAGGACCATGCCGTGGACATTGCCCGTCGGCGACGTCTCGGGCGTGTTGAAGTCGCCGTGCGCGTCCAGCCACAACAGTCCGACCTCCGGACGGTGGCGCGCGACGGCCGCCATCGTGCCCAGGCTCAGGCTGTGGTCGCCGCCCAGGATCACCGGGACCGCGCCCCGCCCGAGCAGCGCCGCAACCTCGCGGTCAACCTCCTCGCACACCGCCACGATCGCGTCTGCGTAGCGGACGCGCGACGCGCTCTCCGCCAGCCTCTCGACGACCGGGAAACTGACGTTGCCGTAATCGACGACCTCGTGGCCGATGGATCGCAGGACGCTGCGGAGGCGTGCGTAGCGGATCGCGCTGGGACCCATGTCCGTTCCGCGCCGATCCGACCCCAGGTCGAGCGGCACGCCGAGAATCCCGATCCGTGCCATGCCGGCTAGTCCCTCTCGACCCAGCCCCGGTCTTCCGACCACACCCAGCGCCGCCCCGCACCGGTGAGCGACGACTCGCCTCGCGGCGGTGACGGCGGCGATGCGGGTGCCCGCGACGTCTGCACCTCGCGGCGCCTGAGGATCTGAGCGACCGCGACGAGGACGGCCACCGCGATGCCCGCCAAGTCGGCCAACGGGTGGTGGAAGATCAGAATGACCGCGGCCCCCACCAGGAGGATGCGCTCGACGATGTGCGCGTGCCAGAAGAAGTAGCCGCTCACCCCCGCGGCCAGGATCACGATCCCGAGGATCGCCGTCGCCACAGCCTGCAGCTGCTCATGGAGCGTCCCCGACATCAGGAGGATCTGGGGGGAGTAGATGAAGGTGAACGGCACGACGATCGCCGCCAGCGCGTGCCGCGTCGCCTCCAGGCTGACGGGGAAGGGTGGCGTGCGCGCGATGCCGGCCGCTGCGTAGGCGGCGAGCGCATCCGGCGGCGTGAGATCGGCGATCACACCGTAATAGAAGATGAACATGTGCGCCGCGATCTTCGTGACCGTCACACCCGGGAAGATCTCGGGTCCGGTCGCCGGCAACAACTGCTCGACCGCCGGCACGGCCAGCGCCGCAAGGATGATGTACGTGGCGGTCGTCGGGATGCCCGAGCCGACGATCGTACAAGCGATCATCACGAACACCAGCGTCAAGAACAGGTTCTGCTGGCCGAGCGTCACGGTCAGCGCCACGAAAGCGTTGCCGATACCAGTGAGGGTGACGATGCCGATGATGATGCCGACGACCGCGCAGGCCATCGCCACGCCGAGGGCGTTGCGTGCACCGTACTCCAGCGTCTGCCAGATGTCGGTCACGTAGCGGTGATGTACCGGGTAGGCCATGAACGCGACGAACCCCACCAGCGCGAGGGCCACCGCGACGTGGCCTGGCGGCAGGACCGACCCGACGCCCCGGGTGTACAGGTACCACAGCGCCACGGTGCCGACGACGAGCACCGCCGCCCCAAAGACGCCCACCAGACCCCGCGATCGCGATTCCTGGTCGGTCGCTTCCAGCAGGCACGTGACGAGGTGCACGTAGGCCGCCAGCACGATGGCCAAAAACGACGCCCGCATGGGCGAGAACCCCTGCAGCAGGTAGCCGACCATCACGGCCAGCGGGACCGCCAGATACCACTTGCGGGCGATCGTCCGCCAGACGTTGGGGAGTTCGTCCCGCCGCAGCCCACGCAGGTCGAGCCGGCGGGCCTCGAAATGGATCATGAAGAACAGCGATACGAAGTACAGCAGGGCAGGGACGATTGCGGCCTGGATGATCGTCAGGTACGGCACCCCGACGAACTCGGCCATGATGAACGCCGCCGCACCCATCACGGGGGGCATGATCTGCCCGCCCACCGACGTCGCCGCCTCCGCGGCCGCGGCGAACCGAGGGTGGTAGCCCAACCGCTTCATCAGAGGGATGTTGAAGACCCCGTCGGCCACGACGTTGGCCACCGAGGACCCCGACACCGTGCCCAGCAGCGCGCTGCTGAACACCGACACCTTGGCCGGCCCCCCGTGCATCCAGCCCGCGATCCCCATGGCCACCTCGACGAACATCTGGCCCAGCCCCGTGCGCTCCAGGAAGGCTCCCAGCAGGACGAACATGAACACGAACGTCGCCGACACTCCGATCGGAATGCTGAACACGCCCTCGGTCGTGTACCACATGTGTTCGATCACACGGTCCAGCGGGAACCGACGGACGGCGAACGCCCCGGGGATGTACTCCCCGATGAAGGGGTAGACGAGCAGCGCCGCAGCGATGAACGGGAGCACCCCCATGACTCGCCGCCCTCCTTCCAGCACCAGAAGGATGCCGAGGGCCCCGACGAGCAGGTCGTTGCGGGTGAGCTGGCCCGCAGACAGCATCAGACGGTCGTGGTGGTACAGCAGGTAGCCGACCGCAAACACACCGGCCGCGGCGAATGCCACGTCGACCGGGCCGAAGAACCGCTGGGCTGCATACCTGCGACGAAGCGGATACAGCAGGAACACGAGGGTGAAGGCGAACGCGACGTGCACCGCCCGCTGTTTGAGCGCCAGCAGCGTGCCCCAGCCCGCCGTGTAGACGTGGAAGACCGACATCGCCACAGCGACGACCCCCACCGCCGCTGCAAACGGGCCCACCAGGCGCCTGTACCCGAACTCCGGGTCGGCCTCGATGAGGAGCCTCTCCACCTCCTCCGTCGTCTCGGGTTGCGGGACCCCGGAGCGTCGGATGTGCTCGGCCACGGGCACCTCCCATACCACGGACTTCGGGGAACCGGCCGGGAGCGGTCCGGCCTGCGTGATGGTTCGCGCTGCCCCCCTCGGTTCCTCCACGGTCCGGCAGGGAGAAATCGATTCGAGTCCAACGTACGTATACTCAAGGTGGAGTGTCGCAAGGGAGGGTTGGCGGCCGATGTTTCCGACGTACAGCGACCGTGACCTGGCATTTGTCGCCGACACGCTGGCCGAGCGCCCCGCAGACGTGCCCGCGCTGCGGGCAAAGCTTGAGCGCCCCGAGTTCCTGGACGTGGCGCTGGAGGACGACCGCTTGCTGGAGCGCATCCGGACCGACCAGGACGTCACCCTCAAGCTGTCGCCGCGCCTGCTGTTCACCATCCTGCTGCGGCGGGTGGCCCGCGACATCCGCCAGGCGCGCTACACGATGGAGCGCATCGGAGCGGGCGAGTCCGTACCGGTCTTCGACACCCCGCGCGTGCGCCAGCTCCTCGAGGACGAAGACGTGCTGGACTACCTGAGCGCGATGCTCGCCTCGTTCGTGCGGACGGAGACGTACGAGGTTCGCCTCCACAGGGCCGGGCGGGTGGAGCGCCTGCAGTTCTCGGACATGAGCATGGACGACATGATCCGGCTGGCGGACCTCGTGGAAGAGAGTTGGCGCTTCCCGCTGCTGCGGCGGATCGCCGACATCGCGCTGTTCGTCACGGGACTGTTCCCCGGGCACGTCCTCTCCAGGGGGTCGTACGCCCGGCGCATCCTGCCCGGCCGCGTGATCGGAGGCGAGTGGCGCAGCCTCGAGGAGTACGAACAGCAGGGAGCGGCCTTCTACCGCCGAGCCGCCGAGCACGAGGCGGCCTCGACGTACGGGCTGCGCCGGGTGCTCGAGCAACTGTCCGACAACTTCGCTGCGGCGCGCAAGCCGCTGTCGTTGCTCAGCGACCGGTATTTGCGCTGGCAACACCTGCGGCTGTTCGATCGATTGCAGTAGGACCTGCGGTGGTTCATGCGCATCTTCGCCACAGCCGACCTGCACGGTCGCCCCGATCGCGTCGAGGCCGTGCGCCGCGCGGCGGCGGAGTTGCAGCCCGATGTGGTGATCCTCGCCGGAGACATCACCCACGCCGGCAAGGGGACCGAAGCGCTCGCACTGCTCGACGAGCTGCCCGGTGTGGTGATCGCGATTCCGGGCAACATGGACACCTTCGAGGTCGACGGCACGATCGGGCGAAGCAGGGCGCGCAACCCCAACCACGGGGTGATCGAGCACGATGGCGTGCGCTTCTGCGGACTCCGCAACGAGCCGTGCGACGTGCTCGTCGTCCACGAACCGCCCTACGGCGTGCTCGACCGGACCCGCACCGGTCAGCACATCGGCTCTCGGTCGGTCCGCGACTTCGTCCTGCGGCTGAGGCCACGTCTGGTGGTGTGCGGCCACGTCCACGAGTCGCCGGGCATCAAGCCGCTGGGGGAAACGACCGTCGTCAACTGCACGATGGGCGACGACAAGACCCTGGGCGCGCTGGTCACCTGGGGCCACGAGCCGCGCGTCGATCTGCTGCCGAGGTAGCCGCGCCGCTGGGGGGCGCGGGGTCTGTGCGCCGCGGTTGCCCCCGAGCGCTTCCCTCGCTACCCTGCCCGTGGGCATGCCTCCACTTGTGAAGGGTCAACAACTCGAGTTGCTTATCGAAGGTCTCTCCTACGGAGGTCGGGGGGTGGCGCGCGCCGACGGGTACGTGGTCTTCGTCCCCTACACCGCTCCGGGAGACCGGGTGCGCGTGCGGGTGACCAGGGCCCGCCGCACCTTCGGCGAGGCCGAACTCGTGGAAGTCCTCCAACCCTCCCCGGACCGTGTGCCGCCGCCATGCCCGTATTTCGGGCCGTGCGGGGGGTGCACGTGGCAACACCTCAGCTACTCGGCACAGCTGCGCGTCAAGCAGCAGATCGTGATCGACAGCCTCCAGCGGCTGGGGGGGTTGCGAGACCTGCCGGTGCGTCCGATCGTCGGTGCCCCGGATCCGTACCACTACCGGAACAAGATGGAGTTCGCCTTCCATCCCGACTCGGTGCTCGGTCTCCACGCGCGCGGCCATTTCGACCGCGTCGTCGGCATCGACGCCTGCCTGCTCCCGTCGCCGCTGTGCAGCGAGATCCTGCGGGAGGTGAAGGCGTTCGTCCGGGCACGGGCGATCCCTTGCTACGACAACCGGACGCGGCGGGGGTTGCTGCGCCACCTCGTCTACCGCGAGGGCGTCCGCACCGGCGAGGTCATGGTCGGGATCGTCACCGTGCCGGGATCGTTCCCGGACGGCCCGGACCTGGCGGCTTCGCTGGTCGAGCGCCACCCCCAGATCCGCAGCATCGCGTGGGCGCAGTCGGGCTCTCTGTCCGACGCCGTGCGGATCGATCGCCTGGAGGTGTTGCACGGGCGCGACCACATCTTCGAGGAACTCGCAGGCAGACGGTTCGCCATCCGGTTGGAGACGTTCTTCCAGACCAACACCCAACAGGCCGAAGACCTGGCCGTCCGCACCCTCCAGATGGCGGAACTGCGCGGCGGGGAGCGCGTCGTGGACCTGTACTGCGGGGTGGGGACGTTCGCGCTCCTGCTGGCGGAGCAGGCCGGACATGTGTGGGGCATCGAGGTCGTACCGGCCGCGGTCGAGGCGGCGCGGGAGAACGCGGCGCGGGCGGGGGCAACCAACGTGGAGTTCGCATCCGGAGACGCGCGGCGATTGCTCCCGGACCTGGTCTCCCGGATCGGATCGCCGGACGTGTTGGTGCTGGACCCGCCGCGATCGGGTGCCGGGGGCAAGGTCATGCGCAAGATCGGCCGCGCCCGACCGCAGCGCGTGATCTACGTCTCCTGCAACCCGACCACGCTCGCTCCCGATCTGGCGGAGCTGCTCCCGTTCGGATACGAGATCCGGGAGGTGCAGCCGGTGGACCTGTTTCCGCAGACGTACCACGTGGAGACGCTCGTCCGCCTCGACCGGGTCGGTCGCTCCTGAGGCTCCGCAAGGTCCCGACACAGAAGCTGCCCCCTCTCCACGCGCCGTGGTCGTCGGCGCCACCGCTTCCGACAAGACGACGATGGTCCCCGGGCTCGCCGGGCTGCCGCTCCTCCAGGGGTGTATCGATCCGTCAGCGGTACAACCAGCGGTAGATGCCGTAGGATTCGAGGACGCGTTGGACGTAGCCGCGCGTCTCTCCGAAGGGGATGCGCTCGACGAACTCGTCCGGTCGGCCCCGCGGGAACCGGGCGAAGCGGCGGGCGGCACCGGGGCCGGCGTTGTACGCGGCGAGCGCCAGCGCCACGTCGCCGCCGAAGTCTGCCAGCCGGCCGGCCAGGTAGGTTGCCCCCAGGCGGACCGCCCGCAGGAAGTTCATCACGCCGAGATCTCGATGCGCTGCGGGGATTGGAGGATGCGCGACCAGAGGTCGCCGACCCGATCGATCCGGTCGAACACCGTGCGGAACGTCCACTGCAGGGGGTCGAAACCACGGCGCAATTCCTCCCACGTCACCGGCACGCTGACAGTGGCCGGGGGTACGGGGCGCAGGCTGTACACGGTCGCCAGCGTCTTGCCGCGCACGTTCTGGTTGTAGTCCAAGAAGACCTTGCCAACCCGGTCGCGCACCCTCCAGGCCACCGTCAGTTCCTTGGGGTGGCGGCGCACCAGCCAGGCGGCCACGGTCTTGGCGAAGGCGTGCGTCTCGGCGTACGTGTGGCGCCGTTCGATCGGGACGAAGACGTGCAGCGCGGTCTTGCCTGAGGTCTTGGCGTACGACCGGAGCCCGAGACCCGACAGCGCCTCCTCCAGCCAGAGGGCCGCCCGCCGCGCGGCTTCGAACCCCGCGCGGGAGTAGTCGGGGTCGAACTCGCCGTGCCGCCGCACGGGCTGTTTCCCCTCGGGGAACAAGAACGGGTCGATGTCGAAGACGACAAAATCCGGATAGTTGAGCACGCTGCGGTCGAGCGCTTCCTCCGATCCCGAAAACGCCGTGGCCACGCTGGAGCCCGGGATGGGCGCAACCCGGGAGAACCAGGCGTGCATCTCGATGCAGCCCATCTGCACCAGCCACAGCAGGGTTTCCTCGTTGTCGCAGATCACCACGCGGATGTCCCGCTTCCCCTGGTCCGACCAGACCCTTTCGGTTCGCACGAACTCCGGCGCGTCGGCGACGTCCTTCTGGAAGAAGTCCTCGCCGTGGATTCCCTCCGGGAAGCGGCGCAGCGTCAGAGGTCGATCCCGCAGGTGGGGCAGCAGGTATCGGGCGATCCGCCGGTAGTACTCGATCACGTCGCCCTTGCGGAGCCCCAGTTCCGGGAAGTACACCTTGTCCAGATTCGTGAAGGTCAGCGCGCCGATCTGCCGGGGCGATGTCCACTCTGCGGCCTGCGACCGCGAAGACGCGCCTGGGCTGCGGCCCACCGGGCGCGACCGCCCGGATGGACCGTTTCGAACGTCTGACACCGCCTCCTCACCGACGGGCAGGCGGACGTCGGCTGCACGCAGGTCGTCGCGCACACGGACGAACACCGGAAACCGCAGCTTGCCGTCGGGCGTGCGGCCCGCGTGCTCGACCTCCACCACCACCTCCGGGCGCACCCACGTCACCGGCTGCGCTGTCTCGGGCACCTCGGCGAACGGGCACGCTTCAGCGACGAGAGCGTCCAACCGTCGACGGAGGGAGCGCACGTCAGCCTCGGTGAATCCGCCGCCGGTCTGACCGATGTGCACCAGCCGGCCGGCGCTGTCGTACTGGCCGAGCACCAGTGCTCCCAGCGTCGCAGCGCGGTGTCCCTTGCCGCGCGTGAACCCGGCGACCGCGGCCTCGGTCGTCTGCTTCCCCTTGATCTTCAACCAGTGGGGGCTGCGCACCCCCGGCTGGTACGGGCCATCTGCCTTCTTGGCGACGACCCCCTCGAACCCGTGCCGCCGCGCAGCCTCGAACAGCGCCCGGCCGTGCTGCTCGACGGCGTCCGCGCGCAGCACGCCGGCCGGCAACGACAGGCCCTCCAGCGCGCGACGCCGCCGCGCGAACGGCTGGGCCCTCAGATCGTGCCCGTCCAGATACAAGCAGTCGAAGACCACGTAGAAAACAGGCACCGCTTGCATCGCGTGCCTTACGTCCGGTTCGGCCGTCAGGTGCATGCGCTGCTGCAGGCGGGCGAAACTGGGCCTGCCCGCCTCGTCGGTGGCGACGATCTCACCGTCGAGGACGACGCTGGTGACCGGCAGCCGCCTGAGGGACTCCACGATCTCCGGGAAGCGGGCGTTGATGCGCCGCAGCGATCGGTTGTAGACGGCCACCTCCTGGGCCGCCCCGCGCCGCCGGACGAACGCCAGCGCGCGGATGCCGTCCCACTTCACCTCGAACCACCAGCCTGGCCGATCGAACGGCTCGTCCGCCGGCTGGGCGAGCATCGGAGGAAACGGCTCCGGAAACGGATCGGCCGGCTCCGGCCCGGGGGTCGGGTCGGCTCCCACGGCCCAACGGGCGTCGGCATCGGCGCGGATCTCCTCGATCGTGCGGCCGCTCGCCACCGATCTCGTGCCGGTGGGATCGTATCCGGCAACCGCGTACTCGTCGCGGCCCTTGAACAACAGCCAGTCGCGTCCTCCGTTGCGCTTCGTCCTTACCAAGTGGAACTCGCCCCGCAGCTTGTCGCCGTAAAACCGCAGCGTGAGTTTGCCTTGCTGAAACGCTTCCGATGGCTCGCCCTCCAGGCACTCGTACGTTCCCCGATCCCACAGCATCACGGTCCCCGCGCCGTAGTTCCCGGGCGGAATGACGCCCTCGAAGTCGCCGTACTCGATCGGGTGGTCTTCCACCAGAACGGCCAGACGCTTGTCGGCCGGGTCCAATGACGGCCCTTTGGGCAGGGCCCACGAGCGCAGCACGCCGTCCATCTCCAAGCGCAGGTCCCAGTGACGGGCCCGGGCGTGGTGTTCTTGGACGACGAACCGCCTCCCGCTGGCGGTCTGGGAGGTCGAACCCTGCGGCTCGGGCGTCCTGTCGAAACGCCGCTTGCGCCGGTACTCCTCCAGGCCGTCGCGGGGCGTCGGCACAGGCTTGCGGGACATCAGGTCCAGTGTAGCCTGCTAGGGTGGAAAGGTCAGGCGCCGCAGGTCGAACCCGAGCCGAAACTGAGGTAGGTAACCGATCCACCGGCCCCGTTCGGTCAGCTGCGGGGCCTGTACGAGGAGCACCACGGAACGGGCGCCAGCGGGGAGCTTAGGGAAGACGTAGATGCGCTCGAAGGTCTGGTCGGTCCGCAGCACCACGTTCGCGGCAGCCGACCCCTCGACGACCCGATGGATCTCTTCGTCGACGAAGAGGTTGACGACGACCGGGCCCTCGACGAGCAGCCGACTGCGGTTGCTCAGTTCGAACGACATCACGGTGTGGCCGCCGGCTAGGGCACGGTGCCTGTCGCGCTCCGCCGCCGACGGTACGCGGGCGACGTAGTACGGGTGATCCACCAGCCCCGGGGTTACCCACACCGCCACGACGAGGATCGCGCCCCCGCCCGCCACCAGAACGCCGCTGCTGGACTCGTGTCCGGCCGGCGCCTCCGCAGCCTGCCCCGGCGCTGCGAGCGCAACCCCCAACGCGACTGCCCAGACGCCTAGCCAGGGCCCGACCCCGTTCCTATCCACCATCGGCGAACCCCGGTTCCTGGTACCGGTTCCTGGTACCGGTTCCTGGTAGTACCTCGGGCGCGGGGCGGCATCCGTCCGTCCTAGGGTGCAGGCGCCGGCTCGGGGGCCGGTGGGTACCGCAGGGGCGGGAGGGCCGCCTCGATGCCCGCACGCTGCCCCTCCAGCCACGGGGGGAGCACGAGCGACTCGCCGAGGTGGGCCGGGTCCTCGTCGACCGCGAAGCCCGGCCCGTCGGTGGCCAGTTCGAACAGTACGCCCCCGGGCTCGGTGAAGTACACCGATCGGAACCAGAACCGGTCGACCACGGGCGTGGGGCGCATGCCGGCCTCCGCCACCCGGCGCCGGACCTCCGCTTGGTGATCGTCGTCGGCGACGCGCCAGGCGAGGTGGTGGATCGTCCCGACACCCCACCGCCCCCTTCCGGCGTTCGGCACTTCGCGAACGTCCAGGATCCTCCCGGAGCCTCCTCCGTCAACACCGAAGCGGTGCCAGCCCCCCTCCTCGCCGAGGAACTCGAAGCCCAGCACCTCAGTCAGAAACCGCGCGGTCGTCGGCAGGTCCCCCTCCCAGGTGCGGGCCGCATGCAGTCCACGAACCTGCTTGTCCGCCGAGACGGGCCCTTCCTCCCAGGGGCTGAACGCCCGGTCCTCGACTTCGACGAGCGCCACATCCAGGCCCTGGGGATCGACGAAAGGCAACGTCCGCTCGCCAAACCGCGTCTGTGGTTCGCCCACGACGACGCCGTACCGTAAGAGGCGCTCCCTCCAGTAGCCCAAGGTGCCGCTGGGAACCGCCAGAGAGACCTCGACCGACAGGCCGACGCCCTTGCGTCCGCGCGGCAGGTGATCCCACGGGAAGAAGGTGAGGTCGGTACCAGGGCGTCCCTCGCCATCCGCGTAAAACAGGTGGTACGTCCCAGGGTCATCCTGGTTGACGCTGCGCTTGACGAGCCGCATCCCCAGGACGCCCGCGTAGAAGTCGAGGTTCTCCTGGGCCGGTCCTGAAATAGCGGTGACGTGGTGTAACCCGAATACGGACCTCACGGCCTCACCTCCCAACGGATGTCTCCCCGACGGCGGGCCACGGCGCTCGGCCCCTGATCGTCCACCCAGGCAACGGCTCCCGGCGTTGGTACATTCCCGGCCGGGTCAGTCGGCGGCATGCGCCATCAGACGCAAGGCGTAGGTCGTCGCCTCCGGGCCGGTATCGTGCGTGAAGTAGCAGAACGCGGTCGCAATCGGCGCCGACCGCAAGTGGTCGGCCCAAAACCTCAGCCGCTCTTCGTTGTAGCGCAGCCGGTGCAACCGGTAGTAACCGAACGGCGCGGTGTGCACGAGCGGGTCGCAGGATCCGTCGTCCTCGCCGATGCACAGAGCCGCCCCGTAGCGGTGCAGCAGCTGGTACACCTCGTCTCGGTACCAGCTGGCGTGGCGGAACTCCACCGCGACCCGCGAAAAGGGCGGCAGCGCCGCCAAGAACGCCTCCAGCAGCGCGTCGTCGCGCCGCAGCGAGGGTGGACACTGGAACAGCACCGGTCCGAGCGCGCCGCCGAGGATCCCCAGGCGTTCGTGCAGCCACCGCACCTCCCCGTCGACGTCGCGAAGCCGCTTGACGTGCGTGATCCGCCTGTGGGCCTTGATCGCGAACCGGAAGTGTGTCGGCACCTGGGACTTCCACGCCTGGAGGGTGTCCGCTGTGGGCATGCGGTAGAAGGAGGCATTGATCTCGACCGTGGGCAAGCGGGTCGCGTAGTGCGCCAGCAACCGGTCGTTGGGCAGTTCGGAAGGATAGAACAGCGGCTTCCAATCCGGAAAGGCGAAGCCGGACGTACCGGCGAGGACGTTCATCTCTCCGCACCAGCGCGAAAAGGGCGCGACCCTCCCTACTTGTGGCGCTCGCGCATGCCCGCCGCGCGCTTCGGCCGCGCCGCAGCCGGGCGCTTGGCCACGCGCTGTTCCTTGGCCATCTGCAGGCTGCGCCGCAGCGCCTCCATGAGGTCGATCACCTTCTCCTCGCGCGGCGGTGCGACCTCCGGGGGTGGAGCCCCTTCCACCTTCGCCTGGATGACCTTCAGCAGCGCCTCCCGGTAGTCGTCCTTGTACTCCTGCGGCCGGAACTCCATCGCCATCCCATCGATCAGCTGCACAGCCATCTTTCGCTCGTTCGGATGGACCTTGACCTCGATCGGGTACTCCTCCAGCTCTGAGATCGCCCGGATCTCGTCCGCGTAGTACAAAATCTCCAGGACCAGGGCGTCCCGGTACGGGCGCATCGCGACGAGGTGTTCCTTCTCCCGCAGCACGACCTTCCCGATTCCCACCCTGCCGGCGGCGTCGAGGGATTCCTGCAGCAGTTTGAACGCCTTGGCCCCGCCGGAGTCAGGGGCGAGATAGTAGGCGCGCTCGAAGTAGATCGGATCGATCTCTTCGAGCTGCACGAAGCCGAACAGGTTGATCGCACCCGCCGTGGGCAGAGGTACCTGTTCGGTGTCCTCATCGGTGATGGCAACGAACCGGCCCTTTTCGTACTCGAACCCCCGCACGATCTCGTCCCAGTTCAGGTCCTTCTCACACGCCGGGCAGCGCCGGACCTGCTTGATGGGCGTCATGCAGGTCTTGTGGAGCTGGCGAAAGCGGACGTCCTTGGACTCTTGCGCCACGTACAGGCGCACGGGGATCGTGATGAGGCCGAAGGAGATGTGTCCTTTCCAGATCGGGCGCATGGAAACCTCGGTCCGCAATCAGAACTCGGCGACTCCGGCCGTCAGGACGGCTGCGAAACGTCCCGGCCCCGCAGACCGCCTACGATCGACTTCCGTAGGACTATGCTACGCCCTATTGTCCAACCCAGGCTCGCCGGAACCACTCGACCGTCCGACGGAGCCCCTCGTCCAGCGAGACGGTGGGCCTCCATCCGAGCGCCTGTTCGGCACGCGATACGTCCAGCGCGATCCGGCGTACGTCCCCCGGCCGCGGCGGCCCGTACCGCGGTTCGCCCCAGTACCCGGTTTGGGCCTTGAGTGTGTCGAAGACCTGCTGCGTGCTGGTCTCGGTCCCCGTGCCGATGTTGAACACGCCGTCTGCGTCGGCTGCCAGCGCGGCGGCGTTCGCCGCAGCCACGTCGCCGACGTACACGTAGTCCCGCGTGTGGAGCCCGTCGCCGAAGATCGTCGGGGTCTGGCCGGCGAGCATCGCGCGGGTGAAGATGGCCACCACGCCGGCCTCCCCGTGCGGGTCCTGTCGGGGTCCGTAGACGTTCGCGTACCGCAGGGCGGTCCAGCGCAACCCGTACAGGTGTTGGGCGGCGAACAGGTGGTGCTCCGCACACAGCTTGTGTACGCCGTACGGGCTGATCGGGCGGGCCGGATGCGCCTCGGTCACCGGGAGGGCTTCGCACTCACCGTAGATCGCTCCGCCGGTGCTCGCGAACACGAAGCGGCGCACTCCGGTGCGTACGGCTTGCGTGATCAGGTTCAGGGTCCCGAGGACGTTCACACGGGCGTCGGCCAGCGGCTCGCGGACCGAGACTGCCACCGACGGCTGAGCCGCCTGGTGGCTGACCGCGTCTGGCCGCTCCGCGTCGAACACCTCGGCGAGGGCGGCGTCTGCGATGTCCAGAACGTGGAGTCGCACGTCAGGGGACAGGTGCTCGCGCCGGCCGCTGCTGAGGTCGTCGACGACGCAAACCTCGTGCCCGGCACCGAGCAGCGCCTCCACCACGTGCGATCCGATAAACCCCGCCCCGCCCGTGACCAGGACCTTCATGAGTGTCCTCCCCCCGATGATCTCGCCGTCCGCTGAGGGGCCAGGATTTGGCACCCCTTCGCCAGAATACTCCGCTGCAGCCACCCACCGACGTACGATGGTCAGGCCCGACCCGTCTGCGCTGGCCGAGGGGGACGCGCACGCGCTGTTCCGCCGTGCTCTCGCCTTCCGGGACGAAGACGCCTGGCGGACGCTGTATGCCCGCTATGAGGCGCTGGTCGCTGCGTGGGTCCGCCGCCACCCCGGCTTCCTGCGAACCGGAGAGCCGGTCGAGTTCTTCGTGAACCGGGCCTTCGAGAAGATGCTGGCCGCGGTTGACGAACATAAGTTCACACGCTTTCCCGACGTCCCCAGCCTGCTGCGCTACCTCAAGATGTGTGCGCACAGCGCCATCGTCGACGTGCTGCGCCGCCGAGAGGAAACGCTGTTGGCCGACGACCCTCCGCCGGGCAGCGTGCCCGACGTCGAGACCCTGGCCGTCCGCAACCTGGAGCGCGAGGAACTGTGGGAAGCGATCCTGTCGGTCCTCGCCGACGAACGGGACCGCGCGCTCGTTTACGAGTCGTTCGTCAACGGCGCCTCACCTCGCCAGATCCTGGCGCGGCTGCCGGGGCTGTTCGACTCCGTGGAGTCGATCTATACCACCAAGCGGAACATCCTGGCGCGCCTGCGCCGCCATCCGAAGATCCGCGCATTCCGGGCGTAGCTCGGCGGACCGACTGGCATCATCGCCTCCGGATGCACCACCTCCTGTCCGCCGGACACAACAGCGGCGGCCCGTTGCCGGGCCGCCGCTGCGGGGGGTGGGGCACTCTCCCCGACGAGCGTCGGGGAGCTCTTGTCAGACACCCGAGCCGACCGTCCGCATGACTGCCGCGCGCTGGCGGCGCGCCGCCCTCCGTTCGGTTCTTTGGCGCTCCCGCTCCGCGCGCAACGCCTGCATCCGCTCGTACACTTCTACCATCCGCAGAATCCACGCATTCGCTTCAAGCGCCCGCTTGTGCGCTTCCAGGCCCTCCCTGGCCATGCGCTGCGCTTCCTCCAGCAACTGCTTGTGCTCGCCTCGGTGGACAGCGTGGTACGCCGTGTGCCTGCGGAGCTCATCGCGGACCGCGACCAGCGCCTGTCGCTCGCGCTGCAGCACCCGACGGTGCTCCTCGCGGAAGGAGGTCGTCTGCCGGCGGATGTCGCGCAACACGGTCCGGTGCGTCCCAGCCATTCGTCCGCCTCCACAAAGAGCGGGCCGTCGCCCGCCCCGTCGGGAGGCGCCGGCCCGCACGCTCGACGACAACACAAAACGCAGCGCCACCCCGCCGCGCTGCAGGTGTGGTTGGCTGCGTCAACCCCATCCTAGCGCCGTACGCCTTCGAGGTCAAGCGAGGCACTCCCTATGGTCTGCCAGCGCAAGCGCACCGTGCAGGCACGATCCCGCAATCGCTGACCACCCGTGCCCCGGACGCCCGCAAGGTCCTTCGGGCCCAGCCCCTTGACAGCCTCAGGACGGCCGGGTTAGATATTTAGGAGTCCTTATTATATGGAGGTGGCCCGTGGCGATCCCCGGCTACACCTACGGCACGGCGGAAGTCGCCCGCAGCCCCGTGTCTGCAGAGGATCTGCGCAGACTCCAGCAGGCGGCGGCCATCACGGACGAGGACCTGCGGTACCTGCGGATGGCAGGGGATGTCTTGGAAGACCAGGTGGAGCAGATCCTGGACGTCTGGTACGGGTTCGTGGGCTCCACCCCGCATCTGGTTCACTACTTCACCGGACCCGACGGTCAGCCCCTGGGCGAATACCTGGCCGCAGTCCGTAAACGGTTCGGGCAGTGGATCCTGGACACCTGCCGCCGCCCCCACGATCAGGCGTGGCTGGACTACCAACACGAGATCGGCCTGCGGCACCACCGGGTCAAGAAGAACCAAACGGATGGGGTGCGGTCCGTGGATCACATTCCCCTGCGCTACGTGGTGGCCTTGATCGCGCCCATCGCCTTGACGATCAAGCCGTTCCTGGCCAACAAGGGGCACCCCGCAGAGGACGTGGAGAAGATGCACGCAGCCTGGGTAAAGGCGGTGGTCCTGCAGGTCGCTCTGTGGAGCTACCCGTATGCGAAGGTGGGTGACTGGTGAGCCGGCACGACAACCCTGGGGTGAGCCGCTTCGCCCCGGTCCGCTCAGCTGCGCCTCGATCCGATCCGTGACCCGCTAGCTGGCATCGAGCAGCAGTCTTCCGGTGCGGCAGATCTCGGCGTACAGGCGCGCGCTCGGGCGCTCCCTACGCTCCTGCGTGACGGGGTCCATCGCAATCAACCCGAACTTCATCCGCCATCCTTCGGCCCACTCGAAGTTGTCGAGCAGAGACCAGTGGTAGTATCCCTGGACCGGCACACCATCGGCGATGGCACGGTGCACGGCGCTCAGGTGATCAAGCAGGAACCGAGGCCGCATGTCGTCGTCCTCGTCGGGAATGCCGTTTTCGGTCACGAACACCGGTCGGGCGTAGCGGCGCCACACCTCGCTTAGCGCACGGTAAAGCCCGACGGGATAAACCTCACCGTACCCGTAGTCGCTCATCTGCGCTCCCGGCGTGTAGAAGTTCCTTCCGAAGGCGTAATGGATCCGCCACGGCACGAAGCGGACACGCTCGCGTGTGTAGTAGTTCACACCGTGAAAGTCGACCGTGTTCGCACACTCCGGCATCCGGCCCGACCACAGGATCGAGCGGCCCTCTCCCCGATGGAGGACGTCCAGCCACACCCAGTTGAAGAACTGCGACTGCAGGCCGGCCGCCCACGCATCGGTTGTGGCCCGCTTGTGGGCAGGATCGAACAGGCGAATATTGTGAGCCGTGCCCACGCGGGCGCCCCGTCGCACTGCGTGGATCGCCCGATAGGCCGCGGCATGCGACCGCAGCAAATTGTGCAGCGCGCGGCGGGCACGCAGCGGATTGCGGACGGCCGGCGGGAAGACGCCCTGCAGGTAGCCGAGCACGAGGACCACGTTGGGTTCGTTGATGGGAACCCACAGTTCCACCAGGTCCCCGAACCACTCGGCGCAATGCCGCGCGTAACGTACGAACCACTCCGTGATCCGCGTGTTCTCCCAGCCGCCTGAGCGCGCCACCCACAGCGGCAGCGTGAAGTGGTTCAGCGTGACCATGGGTTCGATGCCCCGCGCGCGCAGGCCGCTGAGCATCTGGCGGTAGCGCCCAGCGGCGGCATCGTCGAAGTATCCCTCCCGCGGCTCCAGGCGACTCCACTCCAGCGACAGCCGGTGGGCGTTCTGGTTCAGCGCCGCCATCCGGTCGAAGTCGGCCTCCGCGTTGCGCCACCAGTCGCACGCGCGGCCGGACCGGTCCGCGTTTCGGATGCGCCCCGGCTGCTGCTCGAAGGCCCACCAGTCGTTGTTGGTGTTGTCACCCTCGACCTGATGGCTGCTGGTGGCGGTCCCCCAGCGGAAGTCCGAAGGAAACTGCTTGCCGGCCACGGAGCGAACCTTGGGCCGTCGCGGCCCGTTTCCCTCCTCGGAGGCGAGCACGCACCCCTATCGAAGATCACACTCCCGAGGCGAGCTGCCCAGGGCGTGAAGCGCGGCTGGAAGGGCCGCGGCACCGGCCGGTCCCACCTGCACTTCGAGGTCCGAAAGGACGGCACACGGGTCGATCCGCCGCGCGTGTTGCGCTGAGGCCACAGCGTGCTCCCCGACCCCGCGTCGCACCGTCGGAGTCGATGGGGTTCAGCGGGGCAGCACCACCCGCAGGATCCGGTCGTCGTCGTCCGCCGGGCGGCCGCGGCCGTCGCGATTGCTCGTCAGCACGTACAGGGCTCCGTCCGGCCCCTCGACGACATCCCGCAGACGTCCGAAACCTTCCAGCATGCGTTCCTGTCGCACGACGCGGGTGCCGTCCTCGCTGAGGACGAACACCCGCAGGTGGGCTCCGCGCAGGTTGGCAACCAGCAGCCGGCCGCGCCAAGCGCCCTGCGTGACGAAGCTCGCGCCCGCCGGCGCCCACGTCTCCTCCCCGCTGCAGGCCAGCGCATCGACAAACCCTGCACGCGGTGTCCCGCACACGACCTCCGGCCAGCCGTAGTTGGCGCCAGGCCGGATGAGGTTGACCTCGTCGTGCGCGCGGCCGAGCTCACCGCTGGGGCCGTGCTCCGTGGCATACAGCCGTCGCGTCTGTGGATGCCATGCCAGCCCCTGCACGTTGCGGTGCCCCAGCGAGTACACCGCAGAACCCGGGAACGGGTTGTCGGGTGGGATGCCGCCGTCCGGTGTCAGCCGTAGGATCTTGCCGGCCAGCGATTGCCGGTCCTGAGCCAGCGCGCGCTGCGCGGCGTCCCCCGTCCCGACATACAGCATCCCGTCCGGTCCGAAGAGGATCCGCCCGCCGTCGTGGATGCGGGCGCCGGGAATGTTGTCCAGGATGACGCGGTCGCGCACCAGGCGACCGTCCTGCTCCCGCAGCCGCTCTATGCGATTGCGCAGTCCGTTCTGGTCGTAGGTGTAGTAGACGTACACAAACGGCTGCCGCGGGAACTCAGGGTGGACAGCCAGTCCCAGCAGACCCCCCTCGCCGACGTGCGCCACAGGAAGCGTCGCCACCGGACTGCTGTCGAGGCGTCCGTCGCGCACCACGCGAACGCGCCCGGGTCGCTCCGACACGAACGCGCGCCCATCCGGCGCGAACGCGATGGCCCAAGGGACCTCCAGCCCGCGTAGATAGGTGGTGACCTGTGGGGCCGAGGCCACCGGCACCCCGCTCGCCAACGCGACCGTCAAGACGAGGCCCGCTGCCACGCGCATCCCATCCCTCCCGTTCCGGCAGACCGCCTGTGATCGAGGCCTGCCTCGAAGTGGATCGCACTCCCTTCTAGCCTCCGCGCGGGTTCGTATTCGCTCTCGCGAGGCACAAACGACCTCTCAATACAGGAGGAGACCGACGAGTGCGGCCAGCAGGATCGCGACGGCAGGATGCACGCGCAGGAAGCTGACGACGGCAAACGTCGCCAGCGCGATCAGCAACGTATCCCAAGACCGCACGCCGCTGGGCCCCAAATCCCACGCCGTCCACAGCAGCAGGCCGACGACCGCCGGACGGACCGCGTGCAGCATCGCGGCGACCTTCGGGTGGTCCTTGATGCCGAGGAACGTGAGCGCGAGGCCAACCATCAGCAGGGCCGAGGGCATTACGGTTCCGGCCAGGCCCGCCGCGCCCCCCAGCACGCCCGCGAGCCTGTAGCCGATGTAGGCGGACATCTTCGTCGCGATGGGCCCCGGCAGGGCGTTGCCGACCGCCAGAGCGTCCAGGAAGTCGGTCTCGCTCATCCAGCCACGCCCGATGACCTCTGCTTTCATCAGGGGGATCGAGGAGGGTCCCCCTCCGTATCCCAGCATCCCGACCTTCGCGAACGAAACGAAGATGTCCCACACGAGCTGCATTCTGTCCCCTCCACGTTCGATCTGCCACACCGATCCGCGACTGCACGCCTGCGCTGACTTTCGACGGAATGGCGTTTCGGTCCCTGCACCGACGAAGTCGACCTCGTCCAGAACGAAACGTGGCGTATACTGGTGACCATGGACGTGCTCCATCCCCGCCTCATGCCGTACCTGGAAGAACTCCTGCCGCCACGCGAACCGGTGTTGGCGGAAATGGAAGACCGCGCCCGCCGGACGGGATTCCCGATCGTCGGACCGGTAATCGGACAGATGTTCTACCTCCTGACACGGCTCGCCGGCGCGCGGACCGTCTTCGAACTGGGATCCGGTTACGGATACTCGACGGCGTGGTTCGCGATGGCCGTGCGCGACAACGGCGGCGGGACCGTCCATCACGTCGTGTGGGACGAAGGATTGTCGGCGGACGCGCGCGGCTACTTCGCCCGCATGGATTTGTTGCCGTTCGCCGAGTTCCACATCGGCGAGGCCGTCGCAGCGCTGCGCGCCCGCGAAGATCGGTTCGACGTGATCTTCAACGACATCGACAAGGAAAGCTACCCGGCCTCGCTTCCGGTCATCAAGGAGCACCTGCGCTCTGGGGGCTTGCTGCTGACGGACAACGTGCTCTGGCACGGCGCGGTTCTGAATCCCAAGGAGCGTGACGGGGCGACGGAGGCGATCCGGATCTACACGCGCCAGGTGTTCGCAGACCCCGATTTCGTCGCAAGCGTCGTACCGCTGCGAGACGGCGTGCTGGTTGCCCGGAGAACCTAGGACGGGCCGAAGAGGCCCGAACGCTCAGGGCCCGTCGGTTGCGTGCCGGCCGCAGGCGGCCGTCACTTCCACTTGACGGTGCACCCGACGGGCGGAGTCTCGGTCACGGGCGGGTCGCGACCTTCCAGGATGGAGTCCAGGGCTTCGCGCAGATGGTGGCGCCGGACGGCACCAGGGTCCTCGTAGTTGTCGTCGATCGCCCCGTGGTAGCGGAGTATCCCCTCTCGGTCGAACAAAAACACCTCCGGCGTCCGCTGGGCACCGTACGCGCGGGCCACTTCCTGCGTCGCGTCGCGCAGGTAAGGGAAGTTGAAGCCTTTCTCCGCCGCCCGTTCTCTCATCTTTTCGAAGCTGTCCTCCGGGTACTTCACGTCGTCGTTGGCGTTGATCGCCAGCAGCTGGACGCCGCGGTCGGCGTAGTCGCGCTGGATCGCGACCATGCGGTCCTCCCACGCCCGCACGTACGGACAGTGGTTGCAACTGAAGATCACCGCCACGACCCGATCTTTTAGGTAGTCGTGCAGACTGTGGGTCTTCCCGTCCACGCCGGGCAGACTGAACGGAATCGCCCGATCTCCGATCCTGAGGTTCGACATCGATCTCCTCCCCAGTGGCCGCGGTCGAAGGTACGGTCTTCAGCGGCGGTGGCTACGGCCTGGTCCTTCGTGGGGCTGCTCGCCGACGGTCCCCGGCCCGCCGCTCAGCGCTCGCTGCACGGCGCGGCGGATCGTCGCCTCGGAGGGCAGCGGCGACAGGCGTCCGTCCTCTGTGACGAACGTGCGGCAGGCGAGCCGGTACGGTCCTTCCGGAGGGGTGGGCGCGATGTCCTCGCCGTTGATGCGGATCGTCGGCGATCCGACGAACCGCCAGCGCTCGGCCTGTTCGTCGGTCTCCACCCTCACGATCTCGACGTCGGCCTGCACGCCCACCTCGGCGAGCACGCGGCGCAGGCGCTCCAGCGCCTGCGCGTGCGAAGGGCACCCGTCGAAGTACAGGAACGTCACCTCAAGCATGTTGCCACCTGATGCCGCCCAACTGGGCACAACGATCCGGTGTGCGGCCTTATGCCCGACAAGCAGACCTCGTCGTCCGAGGGCACCCCGCTCCGTCCAGGCCGTCTGACACCGACTGGACTAGCCAGCGGACCACCGTTCCACTACCACCTTCTTGTCGGTGTAGAACTCGACCGCGTCCTTGCCCTGACCGTGCAGGTCGCCGAAGAAGCTCTCCTTGATTCCGCAGAACGGGTAGAAGGCCATCGGAGCCGCCACGCCGACGTTGATGCCGATGTTGCCGGCCCGAGCCTGGTGGCGGAACTTCCGCGCGGCCGCCCCGCTGCCCGTGAACAGGCACGCCATGTTCCCGTAGCTCTGACGGTTGACCACCTCGATGGCCTCGTCGATGGTCTCCACTGCCACCAGTCCCAGCACGGGCCCGAAGATCTCCGTCCGCGCGATCACCCCGTCCGGGGGCACCCCGTCGAGGATCGTCGGCCGCACGAAGAACCCGCCCTCGTAGCCCGGAATGCGCGCGCCCCGACCGTCGACGACCACACGCGCGCCTTCCCTCGCGCCCTCGCCGATCAGGCCTTCGACGCGCGCCTTGCTCTCCGCGCGGATCACCGGCCCCATCTGCACCTCCGGATCCAGGCCACCGCCGACCCGCATCGCGCGCGCCACCTCCGCCATCGCCTCGAGGAACGGTTGCTTGGCGTCACCGACCACCAGCGCAAGCGAACTGGCCAGGCAGCGTTGCCCCGCGCACCCGAAGGCCGATTCTGCCACCACCCGCGGCACGAGATCCCAGTCCGCGTCGGGCATCACGATCACCGGGTTCTTCGCCCCACCCTGGCACTGCGCGCGTTTGCCGGCCGCCGTCGAGCGTGCGTACACATACCGGGCGACGGGCGTGGACCCCACGAAGCTCACCGCCCGGATGCCCGGATGGTCACAGATCGCGTCGACCGTCTCCTTGGCGCCATTCACGAGGTTCACGACGCCTGCGGGCAGCCCGGTGCGCTCCACGAGGCGCATGATCTTCTGGGCGGTGAGCGGCACCTTTTCGGACGGCTTCAACACAAACGTGTTCCCGCAGGCGATCGCATACGGCAAGAACCACAGCGGGATCATCCCCGGGAAGTTGAACGGCGTGATCGCCGCCACCACACCCAGCGGTTGCCGGTAGAGGTGCTCGTCGATCCCGCGTGCCACGTCCTCGTTGTTGTACCCCTGCATCAGCGTGGGGATCCCGCACGCCACCTCCACGTTCTCGATGCCCCTGCGCAGCTCGCCAACCGCTTCCCCGTACGTCTTCCCGCACTCGCGCGTCACGGTGCGTGCCAGGTCCTCCAGGTCGTCCTCGAGCAAACGCTTCAGCCGGAACAGGTACTGCACGCGTTCGGTCACCGGCGTGCGCCGCCACTCTTCGAACGCGCTGGCGGCCGAGCACACTGCCTCGTCGACGTCCTCCGGCGTGGACACCGTCGTGTGGGTGATCACCTTGCCCGTCGCAGGATCGTAGACGGGCAGTGCATCCGTACCCCGGGGGCGCTTCCACTCGCCTCCCACGCAGTTGAGCACTTCCTGCGTCGCCACGCCGCTCATGGCCAGAACCTCTCCTTCGATCGGTTCTCCTCGTACGCGGCCCGCGCTTCCTGGACCGTGCGCATCTGCGAGGTCTCCGCCACCGGTACGTCCCACCAGGACTCGTATGCGGGAACGCGGTCCGTACCGTCGACCTCGACCACGATCACCGTCGTGCGATCCTGGCGCCGGCTCTCTTCGAGGGCGGCCTGCAGATCCTCTTCGGTGACAGCCCGGACCGCGTGCGCCCCCAGTCCCTTCGCGCTGGCGACGAAGTCCAGCGCCAGGATGTCGCCGTCCAGCTGCCCGGTCTGGAGGTTGCGCAACCGCATCTCGGTCCCGAAGCCCCCCGATCCCACGACCCGCGACAGCCCGCCGATGCTGCTGAACCCGTGGTTGTCCAGCAGCAAGATCGTCAGCTTGTAGCCTTCCTGGATGGACGTGACGATCTCCGAGGACATCATCAGATACGAGCCGTCGCCGACCATGACGTAGACGTCCCGCCGGGGATCTGCCATCTTGACACCCAGACCGCCGGCGATCTCGTAGCCCATGCAGGAGTAGCCGTACTCGAGGTGGTACCCTTTCGGGTCGCGGGTGCGCCACAGCTTGTGCAGGTCCCCCGGGAGGCTGCCGGCGGCGCAGACCACGACGTCTTGCGGTCGGGAGAACGCGTTCACGATCCCGATCACCCGTGCCTGGCTGAGCGGCGGACCGTGCCGGCGTGTCGTGAGGCGCTCGACCTCCTGGTGCCACTCCCGTCGCAACCCCGCGATCTGTGCGGCGTAGTCGTCACCGATCCGATGGTCGGCGAGGGCGGCTGCCAGTTCGCCCAGCGCGACGCGCGCGTCGGCGACCAGCGGGAGAGCCGCGTGCTTGTGCGCGTCGAGTTCGCAGACGTTGATGTTGACGAAACGTACGTCCGGGTGCTGGAAGGCGGTCTTGGAAGCGGTGGTAAAGTCGGTGAGACGGGTGCCGATCGCCAGGACCAAGTCGGCTTCGCGCGCGGTGATGTTGGCAGCCGAAGACCCGGTCACGCCGATCGCACCCAGGTTCTGTGGGTGATCATACGGCAGGGATCCCTTGCCGGCCTGCGTCTCAGCAACCGGGACTCCGCTTCGTGACGCGAAGTCGGCGAGGGCTTCGTGCGCCTCGCTGTACAGCACCCCTCCGCCCGCCACGATCAGCGGGCGCCGGGCCGCGCGGATCCACTCGGCGGCGCGCCGGAGCAGAGCCGCATCGGGGCGGGAGCGCGCGATCTGCCAGACGCGCCGCTCGAACAGTGCCTCGGGGTAGTCCCACGCCTCTGCCTGGACGTCCTGCGGCAGGGCGAGCGTGACGGCGCCGACGTCGGCCGGCGAGGTCAGCACGCGCATCGCCTCCATCAACGCCGATGGCAGTTGGTCCGGCCGGTCGATGCGGTCCCAGTAGCGGGAGACCGGACGGAAGCAGTCGTTGACCGAGACGTCCTGCGACCACGGGGATTCCAACTGCTGCAGCACGGGGCCGACGTTGCGCCGGGCGAAGGCATCACCGGGCAGCAACAACACCGGCAGCCGGTTGATCGTGGCCGCGGCGGCGCCGGTGACCATGTTCGTCGCCCCGGGACCGATCGAGGACGTGCACGCGAAGGCCCGCAACCGGTTGTGCATCTTCGCGAACGCGCTGGCGGCGTGCACCATCGCCTGCTCGTTGCGGGCCGTGAACAGGCGCAGCTGAGGAAACTCCTGCAGGGCCTGGCCGATGCCGGCCACGTTCCCGTGGCCGAGGATGCCCCACACGCCGGCGAAGAACGGGATCTGGCGACCGTCCCGTTCGACGTGCTGCGCGGCGAGGAACGCCACGAGCGCCTGGGCCATCGTCAGCCGGCGGGTCTTCATCCGCCCGATGCGACCCTCCACCGCAGATGTACGACCGGGGGTGGGTTCGGATGTCCGAACGCTCTTCGATCGTCGGGACGGCCGACACAAGCGAAGCAGAGGGGGAGGAACTTGTCAACGGGGCTGAGCCCGCGGACTAGAACCCGCCCCGGGCCCGCACGAAATCCAGCGTTTCCTGTTCGTAGGGCATGAAGTTGGCACACCCGTGGCGCGTGACGACGATGGCGCCGCAGGCATTGCCCATGCGCGCGGCCCGGTGCCAGTCCCACCCGCGCAGAAAGCCGTAGATGAGCCCGCTCGCAAACGCATCCCCGGCTCCCAGCACGTTGCAGACGTCGACCGGGAACGGATCGGCGTGCATCTCCCGCGCACCGTCGAAGACCGTCGACCCGCGGGCTCCCTGCTTGACGACCACGGTCCGAGCACCGGCATCCTGCAATCGGCGGACGGCTTCCCCGATGCCGTCGGCGCCCGCAGCCGCGCACACCTCCTCCTCCGTGCCGATCGCCGCCTCCGCGCATCGCAGGGCACTGCGCAAAGTCGGGCCGAAGGCGCGGGGATCGTGCCAGAGGGTGGGTCGCAGGTCGAGGTCCACGAACACCGCGGCGCCCGCGGACGCGGCGAGTTCTGCCGCATACAGGGTCGCCGACCGGCTCGGCTCCGCAGACAGGCCCGTGCCGGTGATCAGCACCAACCGCGCATCGCCCAAGGGCGCGCCCAGCACGTCGTCGACGTCGATGGCGATGTCGGCGCAGTTGTCCCTGTAGAAGACCAGCGGAAACCGGTCCGGTGGCTCGATGCCGAGCAGCACGGCGCTCGTACGGCGTCCCGGTTTGCGTGCCACGAAACCCGTCTCCACCCCCTCTGCGTTCAGGAACGCCAGCACGAAGTCGCCGACCGGATCGTCACCGATCGCGGTCAGCAGCGCACTGCGCAGCCCCAACCGGCGCGTCCCGACGCTGATGTTCGTGGGGCAACCCCCGACGTACGCGGCGAAGCTGCGGATCTGGGGAAACGGTGCCCCAATGTCGTTGGCGTAGAGGTCGATGGAGCTGCGGCCCATCGCCAGCACGTCCCACCGGCGCTCACCCATCGTCGCCTTCCTCCATCGCGTGCGTGACAATGGGCACGCGCGGATCGCGATCCGACCACGTGTGCTTCACCCACTCGTGGTGCGGATCCTCGCTGTTCGCCAGCGACTGGGCCGACCCGGCGAGGAAGTTCAGGTAGTAACAGGTGTATCCGTACGCGGCGCTCACCGGGTGATAGCCTTCCGGCACGAGGACGATGTCGTCCTGCCGGGCGACGAGCGCGACGTCGAACGACCCGTCCGCGGCGTACAGCCGCTGGAGTGCGAACCCTTCCGGTCGATCGAACCGGTAGCAGTAGACCTCATCCAGATCTGCCTCCACCACGTCGCCCGAATCGTCGGTGCGATGGGCATCGTGCTTGTGCGGCGGGTAGCTGCTCCAGTTTCCTCCCGGCGTGTAGACCTCGACGCACACGAGCCGGTGGCACGGGAACCCCGGCGGCAAGATGCGGTTGATCTGCCGGGTGGCGTTGTGCCCGCCCCGGATCTCGGTCTCGACGTCGGCCGGGCCGATGCATCGAGCGTCGTGGTCTCGATCCGTCGGCGCCCACGCCCACGCCAGTTCTGCCAGCGGCGAGACCGCCGTCACCTCGAATTCGGTTCTCCTCGGCAGGTACAACGCATGCGGCATCCCGGCGAACACGTCGCGCCGCCTTCCGACGACCGGCCAGCGCCCGCGGTTCGACCGGACGGAGATGCGACCTCCGAGCACCACCAGCACCGCCTCGTTCTCGCCGGTCGCCGCCTGCCAAGTCTGTTCCCTTCCCAGGCGCCACATCTCGGTGTTGAGCGATTCCCATCCAGCGTCTTGGGCCGTCACACGGTTGACCAGACCCGTGCGATCGGGCCCGATGCGTGGGCGCACGAGGAAGCTGCGTGTGGCCTGGGGCACGAGGAAGACTTTGTACGCGGCGGGAAGAAATCCTTGCGGTGCGAGCAAGTGGGCGGATCGGCAGGCGAAGACGGAGGGCGCGGAGGCTGCGGTGGACGTCCGTGTCGGAACGGCGCCGATCAGTTGGGGGATCTGTGAGATCCCAGGTTGGGGTCCCCAGCTGCCGTACACGCGCGTGCTCGACGAGATCTCGCTGGCAGGGTACGCGGGGACCGAGCTGGGGCCGTTGGGGTTTCTTCCCCAGGACCCCGCGCGCTTGCGCGACGAACTGCAAAGCCGCGATCTGGTTCTGGCGGCGGCCTTCGTCCCCCTTGAGCTCTCCGATCCGGCATGCTACGAGGTCTGCGAGCAGTCGGTCCGCAAGGCGGCTGCCCTGTTGCAAGGTCTGGATGCGCGCGAGATCCTGCTCGCCGACGCCGGGGACGACTGGCGCCGCTCGATCGCCGGGCGACCGGATCTGACCATTTGCCACGGGGTCCCACCCGACGTGTGGCCGGGCTACGTCAAGCGGGTCGTAGGTCTAGCGCGCCTGTGCACCGATGTCTACGGGTTGCGGGCTTCCTTCCACCCCCACGGTGGCAGCTACGTGGAGCACCCAAAAGAGATCGCCCGGCTGATGGACGACACCGATCCGGATACCCTGTGGCTGTGTCTGGACACCGGCCACGTCGCGTTCGGCGGTGGGGACCCGGTGGCTCTCGCACGCGAGTACACGGCGCGGATCGGCCACGTCCACCTCAAGGACGTCGATCTGGACCGGCTGCACGCCCTCCTCGAGCGGGGGGCGGACTACGTGACCGCCGCCCGACGAGGGGTATTCGTCGAGCTCGGTGCCGGATCGGTCGACCTGCCCGGGATCGCCGCCGCGCTACGGCTTTCGGGCTACCGCGGCTGGGTGGTCGTCGAGCAAGACCGCGTCGTCGACACTTCGACCAAGACGCTGGGCAGCGCGCGGCACAATCGGGATGCGGTACGCTGGCTGTTTGACGCCTGACGACGCAGATACGCCGAGGCCTCCAGCCGAAGCCGCGTACGATCCCACGGCGGTCGGCGTCCCGCGGATCGAAGAGGGAAAGATGCAATGACATGTGTGCTGATCGCGACGCCCGGCGGCCTGCTGATCGCCCGGCGGGGATCGCGCTGGACCGTCGAAGTACACCTGTCAGACCGCTGGCCGGAGTGTGTAGCCATCGATCCCCACGATCCGGCGCGCATGTATTGTGGAACGCTGGGCACCGGGCTGTGGCGCAGCACCGATGCGGGCCGAACGTGGGCGCCCACCGGGGCAGGCATCCCTCATCGCGACGTCACCGCCGTCGCGGTCAGCCCGGCGGAGCACAACAGTGGCATCGGGGTGGTGTACGCGGGGACTGAGCCCAGCGCCGTGTTTCGATCCGACGACGGGGGCACCACGTGGGTTGATCTAGCAGGGCTGCGTGCGCTCCCATCGGCTGCGACCTGGAGCTTTCCACCCAGGCCGGACACCCACCACGTGCGCTGGATCGAACCCGACCCGAGGCGCCCCGGCAGGGTGTTCGTCGCCATCGAAGCGGGAGCGCTCGTGCGCACCCCCGACGGCGGCCGCACGTGGCTCGACCGCGTCCCCGGGGGTCCGTACGACACGCATACCGCCGCGACCCACCGGCTGGCCCCCGGTCGTGTCTACTCGGCGGCCGGCGACGGATACTTCGAGAGCCACGACGCCGGCGAGTCGTGGACCGAACGTGACGAGGGGCTCGAGCACCTCTACTTGGTCGGCATCGCGGTCGATCCCGACGATCCCGAGACGGTGATCGTCTCAGCGGCCGACGGGCCCTACGCCGCCTACGGCCCGCGCCACGCGGAAGCCTACGTCTATCGCAGGAGCCGGCGAGGCAGGTGGACGGCCGCGATGGACGGGCTCCCTGAAGCCGGGGGGACCGTGGCAAGCCGGTTCGCAACCCACCCCACCGAGCCGGGCGTGGTCTATGCCGCCAACAACCGGGGCGTGTTTCGTTCGGCCGACGCCGGGCTGCGCTGGGAGCTGCTCGACATCCCCTGGCCGAGCCCGGGGCTGGCCGACGGCGTGCGGGCACTGGTCCGCGTCCCGGATTGACGCCCGAGCCCGGCCGCCTCGGCCGCGGTCGCCGCACCCCTGCTGGAGTGGCTTCGCCACGGCACCCGGCCTGACGGACCTACAGGATCTCGTCCCGCTGCTCGAGCAGCACCCGGAGTAAAAGAGCCTGCTGAATACCTCGCGGTTGGGCGTCAAGCTGCGGCAGTCTCCGGCGGTGGTGCGAGAGCTGGCGGAGGCACAGACAACCTGAGCGATCAGTTCTCAAGCCGTCGAGTGACCTCCTCATCGGAGAGTGCGCGAGGGTCGTCTTCGAGGTCCAGCGCCTCCAAGGCCAGATAGAGGTCGAAGGCGGCCGGGCTGATCATCTGCCTGAGACGGTTCTCCAAATCGTACTTGCGCACGAACGACCACTCCTGTACCAGCCTCCGGTACAGCCACAGACACCGACTCCGCAGTTCGCGCAGCTGCTGGGTGGCCCGGTACGTGCGGTCGCGCTGGCCCTCCGCTTCCCGGATCGCCTTGTGGACCCAACGCAGCTCGGAGACGATCCGCTCGACCCGGCTTTCGCCCTCCGCATCGGGGGTCAGTCGGTTGGCGCGGACCAGCTCGATCAGCTTCTCCTCCGCTGCGTCCAGTGCGGCTTCCAGGAAGCGGAGCGGGCGTTCCTCCATATCCCTCCCCGGCGCGGCCGCTCTCGGTCGGAACGACGCCGTACCGCGCACGCTGCCTCGGAACGCTGTGTCGGAGACCCGATCCTCCCGATTCCCGGCATTCGTCGGGGAGGGAGCTCAGCAACGAAGGCGTGGGCGAACCGCCATCGCGTCTGATCGCTTACTGTACTCCCGCCGCGTGGAACGTAAAGCCGCATTTCGGCCGCATCTGTTTGTCCGTTCGGTGAAATCTCGCCTGCACGACCGACGATGTCGACGCATCCCATCGATCACCGCTCCGATTTCCAGTCGGGTGAGCCGCGGCGTTCCTCCGAACGAGTTCTTCCTCGTCCGAACGACGACTCCGAACTGGCCATTGGTGGGTAGGCGGATCGCCGCGCCCCGCGCAATACTGCTGGTCAACATGGGCGGTGGACTTTCGATGGCGAGGTTTCGCGTCCTGATCGTGGACGACACGACGCTGGTGCGGCAGGCGCTGGGCAGCCTGCTCGAGCGTCAGGAGTCCGTCGAGTGCGTCGGTGAGGCCGCCACGGTCCACGAGGCCGCGGCCATGGCGGCTGCACTCTCCCCGCACGTCGTCCTGATAGACCAAGACACGCAGGGGTTCGACATCTACCAGGCGGTGCGATTGCTCAAGCATCGGGCACCGTCCGCCGAGGTCGTCGTGCTGGGCGACGAGCCCGACGACGAGCGGGCGTTCCGGGCCCTCGAGGCGGGGGCCTGCGGGTACGTGCTCAAGGACATCCAGGTGGACACCCTCGTGCGCGCCATCGAGGGTGTGTGCAACGGGCGCACCCTGATGCATCCGCGCGTGACGCGCCGCCTGGTGGAGCGGTTTCGCGCTCTGATGCGGGAGAGACAAGACGGCGGCGTCCGGTCGCCGGCAGGTCTGACGGATCGGGAAATCGAGATCCTGGCGCACATGACGCACGGCGCGACCGACCAGGAGATCGCCCGCCGGATGTACCTCAGCCCGACGACCGTCAAGAGTCACATACGGTCGATCTTCCGCAAGACCGGCACGCGCAACCGGACGCAGGCGGTCGTGTACATACTCCAGAGCGGGTGGCGGCCTCGCCCCAGAGGATCTTTCGGGCACGGCCAGCCGACGGGCGGCGCGCGTCCGGACGGGGGAGACGGTGAGCGGTGACCGAGTGCTGTTCGTCACGACGGGCGCGCTGGGCCGCCGACACCGCGCCATGGGTCGCACCTTCACGCACGAAGGGGCATCGTGGCTGGTCAAGGGCATTTGCGCCGTTCGCTCCGACAACCGAGACCGGCAGCTGTGTTTGCTGCTC